>JAFXCU010000211.1 GCA_017521345.1 Ruminiclostridium sp.
CCATGGGGCGCTGGTCCGCCAGACTCTGCCAGCCGTCGATGCCCTCGGATTCGTTCCCCGCCTGCTTCCAGTGGCGGGTGGCATATGGGTCCTCCGAGGCCGGATCGGGCGGGGTCCATTTCTGGGTGAAGTCCGGCTGGTCGTAGCCGTCGAAGTCGTTGTACTGGTAGGGATCGTCGTAGGCATAGCCCGGGTCGTACCCCTGGTCATAATCCTCATAGTAGGGATCATCGTAGTAGTCGTCATAGTCCTCGTCCCAGCCGTCGTAGATGCGATCGGAGTCCGGCGGGACCCAGCCTCGGATCCGCTTGGGCAGCTTCAGGGAGAAGCTGGCGTTGGGTCGGGTATCCGCCGCCTTCAGGAAGGCCAGCAGGCCCCAGCAGGAGATCATACTGGAACCGCCCATGGACACGAAGGGCAGGGTGACACCGGTGAGGGGCAGGATATCCACTGCGCCCAAGACGTTCAGAGATGCCTGGAAGATGAGCATGGCGGCCGCAGCATTGGCGGCGATCACATAGTAGCTGGACCGGGCGTTGGCCGCACAGCGGACGGCGTATCCTGCCAGGATCACCAGGCAGAACACGGTGATCAGGGCCAGGAGGAGGCCGAATTCCTCGCTGATGACGCCGAAGACCAGGTCGGTGTTGGCGGCGCCGATGTTTTTGAGAAAGCTCTCTTCCGTGCCCTTGCCAAAGAGGCCGCCCGAGGCGATGGCCGACATGGTTCGGGTCTGCTGATAGCCGCCGGCCTCGGTGGAGTACTCCCACACGTGCCGCCAGGCCATGAAGCGGTTGAGGATATAGGGCTTGAACTGGAGGATCATCCAGCCGCCGGCCACAGCCGCCGTGCCCATGAGGGCCAGGAAGCCCACGTCGCCGGACCGCAGGAAGGCGATGACCAGCAGGGCCACAAAGAAGATGAGGGCGGTGCCGAAGTCGGACATGAGGGCCAGACAGCCCATGCAGAAGCCGCAGAAGAGGATGGTGAAGATCAGGTTTCTCCGGGCAAACAGACGGTCCAGGGTGGCGGCGCCGGTGAAGATGAAGGCCACCTTCACGAACTCCGAGGGCTGGAAGCTGATGAAACCCAGGTCGATCCAGTTCTTGGCGCCGAAGATGGCCTCACCCAGAACCACGTTGAAGATGAGCAGCAGGCAGGTGAGCACAGCCACCGCCCAGCGCATGGACACCGTGGCCTTCAGGTCCCGCAGCAAGACGCTCAGGACCAGGAAGAAGATCATACCCAGAAGCATACTGATGGTCTGGACCAGCAAGCTCTCCGGGGAATAGGCCGCCGTGATGGAGAAGGAGATGGTGCACAGGAAGAAGGCGATGGTCTCCGGTTCGAAGGCCGTCCGCTTCAAGGTGCGGTAGAGGGCGTACATGGCCCACATGGCGATGAGCAGGATGCCGAAGGAGGCCCCGATCATAATGAGGTCCTGGCCCTCCCGGCCGGGGAGGCACTGGACGGCCATCATCAGCTGGAAGACCGTCAGGTAACCCAGGGTCTTGGCAGGGCTGAGGGGCCGCTCGGCCACACCCAGGCGCATGGCCTGCTCCCGCTCCTCCTGGTCGCTGATGGCGTAGAACTCCAGGGGCATACCGCCCAGGTCGATGATGTCACCGGTCTTGATGGGGACGGTGTGCTCCACCGTCTTGCCGTTGACCCGGGTGCCGTTCTTGGTCTGGAGGGGCTGGAGCCGCCAGTTTCCCTTGTCGTCCCGCAGGAGGGCGATGTGGCTCCGGGAGACGGTGGGGAAGTCCAGGACCACGTCAGAGAAGCCCCCTCGGCCCACAGTGTTTTCCCAGTGGCGCAGATCCAGCTGGGTGCCGTCGTTCATGGCCAGCCAGCCCCAGATCTCCTTGCCGGTCTTTTCCCTGACCAGGGAGAGGATACAGCGGACAATGACGATGAGGGCCACCACCACTGCCAGCACCCGCAGAATGCCGCAGGCCACAGGCAGGACGGTGTCCAGGACCGCAAGGACCACATGCTCGGTCTCGGCGGCGATGGCCGCCTTCACCTGGGTCGCCAGCTGGGTGAAGATCAGCTGCAGACGTGTCCAAAGTTCCTGCATGGGTACCTCCTTTCTCCGGCTGAAAGCCGCCGGAAGCGTGATGATCTCAAGTATGAGTTGGTATTATACCAGTAAAATGTGAACAAAACAAGTCAGAGCCTCAGGTTCTCTGTTTTGGCAAGTCTCTTGATAAATCCCCGCAAAACGATATAATATAAGGTAAGAACCAAGAAACAGGAGGTGAGCCCTGTGGACAAGCAGGCCCTCTATACATATCTGAAAGAAAAAGGCATCCCCTTCGACGTGGTGGAGCATGCCCCCGTCTACACCGTGGAGGAGGCTCTGGCCCTGAATCTGCCCCGCCCGGAGGCAGGGGCCAAGAACCTCTTCCTCACCGACAAGAAGAAGCGGAACTACTGCCTTCTCACCGCCCGGGACCATATCCCTGTGAAGCTCAAGGACTTTCAGAAGGCCATCGGGCTGTCCGGCCTGAAGTTTGCCTCGGAGGAGGACCTCATGTCGATTCTGGGCCTCATCCGGGGGGCTGTGACCCCTTTCGGGGCATTGAATGACACCGACCACCGGGTGACGGTCTACCTGGACGACTACTTCCGGGGCCACGAGATTTCCGTCCACCCCAACCACAACACCGCCACCGTCTACCTCCAGGGTTCCGACCTGGCAGCCCTCCTTCGGGAGAACGGCAGCCAGGTGGAATTCATGGACCTGGAGCATCTGGGAGAGGAGGAACCTCTATGAAAGCATTCGCCTATCTGGGCAGCGGCAAGGCCGGTTGGATCCAGAAAGACCGGCCCCACGCCACCGGCTTTGACGCCGTCATCCGTCCCCTGGCAGTGGCCCCCTGCACCTCCGATGTTCACAACGTGGAGATCAACTGTCTCAAACCCGACCGCATCCTGGGGCACGAGGGCGTGGGAGAGATCGTGGAAGTGGGAGAACTGGTCCGGGACTTCAAAGTGGGCGAGATCGTGGCCATCCCGCCTGTGACCCCCGACTGGCGGACCGTCCCCTCTCAGCTGGGGGCCCACCAGCACTGCAGCGGCCTCATCACCGGCCAGAAGCTGTCCAACTCCGAGGACGGCCTCATGGCGGAGTACGCCCTCATCCGGGATGTGGACGCCAACTGCGCCCGGATTCCCGAGGGCGTTTCTCTGGAGGCCGCCGTCCTGGCGGCGGATATGCTGAACACCGGCCTGTACGGGGCCGAGCTGGCAGAGGTCCAGCCGGGCGACACCGTGGTGGTCATGGGCATCGGGCCTGTGGGCCTCATGGCGGTGGCCGGAGCACGGCTCCGGGGGGCAGGCCGCATCATCGCCATCGGCAGCCGCCCCCACTGCGTGGAGCTGGCCCGGTTTTACGGTGCCACCGATATCGTGAATTATAAGGAGGGGAACGTGGAGCGTCTGGTCCACGTCCTCACGGAAAAGAAAGGGGCCGACTGTGTCATCTGCGCCGGCGGCGGGGATGACGCCCTGGGCCAGGCCGTGGCCATGGCCCGGTGGGGCGGCACCGTCGGCAACGTGAACTACTTCACCACCTACGGAGACCTGCCCATCAACAACGTCCGCTATGGCTTCGGCATGGGCAACAAGACCATTCGGGGCGGGGAGTGTCCCGGCGGCCGGGCCCGAATGGAAAAGCTCCTGAACCTGCTCAAGTATGACCGGGTGGACCCCACCCCCCTCATCACCCACCGCTTCCAGGGTCTGGACCAGGTGGAGGCCGCCTACCGTCTCATGGAAGCCAAGCCCCCAGAGCTGGTGAAGACCATCGTCACCCTGTAACCTGTAGATAAAGGAAGAGATACCATGGAAAGTTTATTTCGCTGCCCCATTTGTCAGGGGCCGTTAGAACGGGAGGACAACCGTTACCTCTGCCCCAAGGGCCACAGCTTTGACCGCTCGGCCGCCGGGTACGTCCACCTGCTGCCCCCCAACAAAATGCACTCCAAGGACCCCGGGACGACAAGGGCATGGCCACCGCCCGAAATCGGTTCCTGTCTGCCGACCACTACCGCCCTCTGTGTGACGCCCTGTCGGACCTGGCGGTGAAGTACGCCCCGGAGGCCGTGTCCATCCTGGACTCCGGCTGCGGCGAGGGCTACTACAGCGCCGCCATTTTTAAGGCCCTGGTCCAGGCGGGCAAGGAGGTCAAGATGGCCGGTGTGGACCTGTCCAAGCACGCCCTGAAGCGGGCGGCCAAGCGGGAAAAGGCGGCAGAGTTTGCCGTGGCCTCTGTATATGACATCCCCGTGGCCGACCAGAGCGCCCACATCATCCTCAACTGCTTCTCCCCCCTGGCCCTGGAGGAGTTCCAGCGGATCCTGAAGCCCGGCGGGGTCTACTTCTACGTGGTCCCCGGAGAAAAGCACCTGTGGGAGCTGAAGGAAGTCCTCTACGAGAACCCCTACCCCAACACGGAAAAGCTCACCCCCTATGCCGGCTTCACCTATCTGGAGGTCCGCTCGGTGGACGGCACCATCCATCTGCCCGACCAGCAGACCCTCTCCGACCTCTTCCAGATGACCCCTTATTTCTGGAAGACCCCCAAGAGCGGCACCAAAAAACTGGCCGCTCTGGACACCCTGGATACCACCATCTCCTTCCGCATCCACGTGTTCCGAAAGGACTGACCTATGCCCAAAACCATCTTTTTTGACCTGGACGGGACGTTGACCGACTCCGGCCCGGGCATCATGAACTGCGCCGCCCTTATGCTGGACCACTACAACTTTCCCTATGACGAAGCCCTCCTGCGGACCTTCATCGGCCCGCCCCTCCGAGTGCGGCTGGCCCAGCTGGGGTTCTCCCCGGAGGACGCCGCAGAGGCCACGAAACTCTTTCGGGGCCGGTACAACGTCACGGGAAAGTTTGAGAATACCCCCTACCCCGGCATGATCGACCTGCTCAGGACCCTGAAAGCCCAGGGCTACCGGCTCTTTGTGGCCACCTCCAAACCGGAGGTCACCGCCCGGGAGGTCCTGGACCACTTCAACATGACCGAGTACTTTGAGGAGATCTGCGGGGCCGACCTGGAAAAGGGCCGGGACACCAAGGACCAGGTCATTACTTACCTGAAGGAAAAAGTCGGGACTCTGGAGGACGTGGTCATGGTGGGGGACACCGACTACGACGTGCTGGGGGCCAAGGCCCACGGTATCCCCACCATCGGGGTCACCTGGGGCTACGGGGACCCCGAGTCCATGACCGCATGCGGTGCCGTGGCCATTGCCACCACCATGGCGAAGCTGTATGGGCTGCTGCGGGAATGAAACGAATAACGCAGCAGCGCAGCACCAAAGCCTCCCTTGTGTAAAGGGAGGTGGCACGGCACAGCCGTGACGGAGGGATTGTCTGAAAGCGTTGCAGATTCGCATATACGTCCGGCAGAATCGGAAAGTTTCTGCTGCACAATCCCTCAGTCAGCTTCGCTGACAGCTCCCTTTGCACAAGGGAGCCTTTCCTATCCCTGCTATGACAGCAAAACCCCCGCAGAAGCCACACGGCCTCTGCGGGGGTTCTCTATATTGATTGCGAGTTACTTAAACTCTACATTCTCAACTTTTACCTTGAAGAGCAGGAAGTGCTCCATGCCCACAGCTTCAAATCTCTGCCGAACA
>JAFXCU010000212.1 GCA_017521345.1 Ruminiclostridium sp.
AGATACATTTACTTCTACAACCATGAGCGCATCCAGAACAAAACAGGAGTGGCGCCTCTGACGCTGCGCCACTCCGCTTAAAACTTAATATTTTCCTACTAAGGGGCTTTTTGTACTGTCCGCACAATCTGGGGCAGCTCAAACCGGTCAGGGGGCTTTTCTACAATGTAAGACAAAAAGTTGCACAAATCCATCTCTATTATGTTGTTTTCTTTGTGCAAAAGGCGTATAGTAAGCATATCTTATACCCTGCACAAAAAAATAGAAAAGGAGAAAGAATCATGAAGCAGAAAGGCAAACTGGCCGCCGCATTCGCTGCAGGCATCGTGGCCACCCTGATGGTCAGCATGCTGGTCATCCCCGGTTTCGCTGCCACCGTGGCAAACACCATCACTGTCTACACCGGCATCACCATCAACGTAGATGGCGAGGAATTCACCCCCACCGATGTCAACGGCAACGAGGTGGAACCCCTGCTGTACAAGGGCACCACCTACCTGCCCGTCCGTGCTGTGAGCGGCCTGTTCGGCACCCCCATTGACTGGGATCAGGAGACCGCCACCGTTCTGCTGGGCGCACAGCCCGGCCAGGAGATGCCCCTGAACCTCTTCCCCATGGGAGAGACCTACACCGACGGCTTATTCATGCTCACCGGCGAGGCTGCCAAGTTCACCAACGCAGCCGGCGAGGAGCGCACCCCCTTCAACCGCCTGGATGGCTCTGAACTGTGGTGCGGCTCTTACTACCAGCTGGACGGCAAGTACACCACCCTGAAGGGTATTTTTGAATCCTATCCCTTCGGCGACAACATGGACTCCCGCTTCGAGCTGTGTGTTGATGTGATCCATCCTGACGGCAGTGAGGAAAACATTTTCGACGAGATCGTCCACCTGGGCGACCCCGCCATGGATGTGGAACTGGATATCACCGGTGCGTATGCGATCGCCATCTACGGCTACGGCCTGGATGACAACGGCAACGGTGCCTTCTACGACATCACCCTGACCGCAGCAGAATAATGTTTGACCCCTACGAAAAAGAGACGCTTCGGCGTCTCTTTTTTTTATCTGTCGAAAAAGGCAAGCCTTTTCCGACAGATGGGATTGCGGCCTGTTGCGCGCGCCCTTTGGGCACACTAACAGGCCGAGAAGTGTTTTCTGGCACGCACATGTCGCGCCAGAAAACGCACTTGATTTTATTTTGCCACTGCGGTGGCAAAACTCTACGAGGGTTTTGTCTCTCTAAGCTCTCCCAGAGGGGGAGCTTATTTTTCAGCTTTTTGATAGGAACCTATTGACAACAAACCGTGTTACTCATATAATACACTTAGAAACCGTATTATTCGAGTGACACACTTTTAGGAAGGAGGAGATCTCTTGCTGAACTTTGACCGGCTGGTTCTGGACGAATCCGGCCCCATCTATCTGCAGATCCTCCGCTATGTGAAACAGGGCATCGCCGCCGGGACCATCGCCAACGGGGAGGAGCTTCCCTCCCGCCGGGTGGTCTCCGCCCTGCTGGGGGTAAACCCCAACACCGTGCAGAAGGCCTACCGGATGCTGGAAGAGGAAGGCCTCATCCAGTCCCACACGGGAGCCAAGAGCTGCGTGGTGGCCGACGATGCCGCCCGCGCCCGGGTCCGCACCCAGCTGCTGGGCCAGGACGCCCGGGCCATGATATCCGCCATGAAACAGATGGGGGTCACCAGGGAGGAAGCCCTGGCCCTCCTGGACTCCCTTTGGAAGGAGGACGACGCTACATGAAACAACACAAGACCCTCTTTCTTCTCTTCCTGCGGCACACCGCCTGGAAGGTCCTGCTGATCCTGGCCGGCTCTGCTGTGCTCCAGGCGGCCCTCTTCCGGTTCCTGATGCCCGACCCCACCCAATACAGCCTGGAGACCGTTCTCCAGAACACGGAGTCCTACCTCTGGTGGGTGGTCCTGCTGACCTTCGCCGTGATCGTGGGCCTTCTTCTCTCGGCCTCCACCGTCAGGGGCAAGGGCCGCACCGACTACCTGCTGGACCGGCTGGCCGTCCCGCCCCAAGAGGTCATCCTCTGCCAGGGGATCTACAACGCCCTGGCCGTCCTGCTGTTCTGGGCCGCCGAAGCCCTGGTCCTGCTGGGCCTGTGCCGGATGTACGGGGCCATGGGCGGCCATCTGGGCCCCCAGACCATCTTCCTGGCCACCTGGCAGAACGATCTGCTCCACTCCTTCCTTCCCACCGAGGAGGTGAGCCGCTGGGTCCGGAACCTGATCTGGTGCGCGGCCGTGGGCTTTGCGGCGGCCGCAGGCTCTGCCCAGCTGCGGCAGAAGGGAAAGGCCGTGGGTATCTTCTTCCTCATTGGTCTCTCCGGTGCCCTTTTCCGGTGCCCCATGGGGAACCTGGGCCTGGACGTGGTCTACAGCCTGCTCTCCCTGGCGGTCACCGCCGCCGTTCTGTACAACGCCTTTACCATGAGAAAGGAGGGGGACTATGAAGAAGAGGCTTCGTGACCTGGTGCCGCCCTGGACAGATGGGACGGTCCATCTACAGATCTGCCTGGCTGCCCTCATTGCTCCCTCCCTCATCAGTCTGTGGGTCTATTATAGTGAACTCATCGAGACACTCAACATCGTCTGTATCTGGAAGGATGCTTCTGAGCGGGTCTTTCTCCCCGGGATCATGATGCACGACTTTTACACCCTGCTGGAGGGAGTCTGGCCCCTTTTCTGGGTCCCCATCCTAACCGCCGTGATCCTGGCCTGGGTCAACCGTCAGGGGTTCCACCAGGGGAGCAAGGCCGTCTATCTCATGCGCCGCCTGCCGAATCGCTGGGAGTATTTCCGCCGGTGTTTTGCCCTTCCCCTCATGACCATCCTGCTGGGTATGGCGCTGACCATCCTGGTCCTGCTGGCCTGCTGGGGCCTGTACACCCACTTCGTCCCGGACTACGCCATCCCCCCGGACCAATGGGAAAAGTTTTGGGATGGGATCCTTCCCATTGTATTTCCCTTGGTCTGACCTGCGAAAGGAGGTCTTCCCCATGAAAAAATGGAAACTGCACCAACTGGTCCCGCCCGGCGTGGACGGGAAAAAGCACGCAGACCGTCTGTACACCGGCCTGCTGTTATCCCTCATCCTCAGTTGTATGGGATTTGTCTTCTCCATCTCCCTCCACTGGAATCGGGTCCAGGACTATACGCCGACCACCGATGCAAACTATGTTTTATCTGAGTTCGATTTCTTATCTACCCTGCTGTTTCCTCTGCTTGGTGTCTCCATCTTCTTTGGCTTTGTCTATGTGGCCATCGCCGCCATCATCCTGGCCATCTCCTACTACCGGAGTTTCAGCCAGGGAAGTGAATCCCTCTACCTCATGCGCCGTCTGCCTGACCGATGGGAGCTGGCCCGCCGCTGTCTGGCCCTCCCTCTCATCACCATTGGGCTCTGCATCCTGTCCATCCTGGTGCTGACCCTCATCTTCTTTGTCATCTATTGGGCTATCACACCAGAGGGGCTCAAAGATGTCGGGCAGTTGAAAACCGCGGCTTCCTATTTCTACCTGCTCTTCGTTCCCGCTACTTTCATTCTATAAGGGGTGTTTTCTATGCTGACTCTGAACAACATTTCCAAATCCTATCCCGGCAAGAAGAACGCCGTGGAGAATGTCTCCCTGTCCATCCCCCGGGGTGAGATCGTGGGTCTCTTCGGGGAGAACGGCGCAGGCAAGACAACACTCATGAAGTGCATCCTGGGCCTCCACCGGTATCAGGGGGAGATCACCCTGGACGGCCAGCCCCTGGACCGAAAGAACATCGAAAAGCTCTCCTTCGCCACCAGCGAGCACACCTTCTTCCCCGCCCTCACCCCAAAGACCACCGGGAGTTCTACGCCGACCACTTCAAATCCTTCCGGGGCAAGCGGTTCGACGCCCTCATGGAGTTCTTTGAGCTACCCACCAATAAAAAGGTGGGGTCCTTCTCCACCGGCCAGAAGAACCAGTTCGAGGTCATCCTGTCCCTGTGCCAGGGGGCGGACTACATCCTCATGGATGAGCCCTTCGCCGGCAACGACGTCTTCAACCGGGAGGACTTTTACAAGGTCCTCTTGGGCATCCTGGAGCCGGAGGAGACCATCCTCCTCTCCACCCACCTGCTGGAAGAGGTCTCGGCCTTCATCGGCCGGGCCATCCTCCTCCACAAGGGCAGGGTGGTGGCCGACAAGTCCATGCTGGACCTGGAGGAGGAGGGCAAGGACCTGATGACCTTCGTGAAGGAGGCCTACCGGTACAAGGCCGACCGGGTCCTGCAGGCATTGGATAAGCTGACGGAGACGGATGTGTGAGCTTCAGGTTCACACGCCCCCAAAGCCTCCCTTGTGCAAAGGGAGGTGGCTTCGCCCAAAGGGCGAAGCCGGAGGGATTGGCCTGGAACAACCTGCGAATTTGCATCAGCTTTCGGTAGAATCGGAAGGTTTCTGCCGCACAATCCCTCAGTCACCTTCGGTGACAGCTCCCTTTGCACAAGGGAGCCTATCCCTCTCCTTCAACCATTCCGAAAGGAGGTCCCTATGAAAAAAGCCTTTCTCGTCTTTTCCCTCTGCCTGGTCCTGGCGCTGGCAGGGCTCACCGCTGCGGCGGTCACCCTCCACGACAGCCGGGACGATGTGGAGGTCACCCTCACCACCCTGGCGGGAGACCCCGTCCAGGCCCAGGGCCTCACCGCCTGGCAGCAGGCTCGGTTCTCCGACTCCCTCCTCTGGGACCTGACCATCCCCGCCCATGACCCCGTCCTGGCCAAAACCGATTGTTCCTATTATGCCAGGGGACTGGAGTGGACGGTCCACGAGGAGACCCCTCTGAATCTGTACACCTCGGACGCCTCCCACCACTACACCGACGGGCCCCACACCACCCCCACAGAGGAGCTGCTCCGGGGAGACCCGGCCCTCTCCCAACTGGTCCCCCTCCTGGAGGAGATCGCCGCCCAGGCTCAGCCGGGGAAATCCTTCTCCAAGACCATCCACCCGGGGGAATACCTGGACACCGTCCCCTACTCGGTCTACGCCTCCCTGCCCAACACCGCCCTGCGGTATAACGAAAACACCCTGGACCACCACGACACCGAGGGCATCATCCCCCGGTTCTTCCAAAAAGCCTTCCCCCTGGATTTTGCCCCGGAGGAGGTCTGGACGGTCTCGGTGAAGAAGCGGACCACCGGCTACATCGAAGAGGCATCCTACAGCTCCAATGGCCCCACCGCCCAGGTGGACCTGATCACCGATTACAATGACCAGGCCCTCTATCTGGCCCTGGGGCAGGACACCTGGCCCCAGCCGGACTATGACAAGTTCCCCCAGGGGAACGGGGTCTACCGGATGGACATCACCCAGGGCGAAAAGCAGGAGCTTGCCTATATGGAGGTCCAGTCCCTCACCAACATCTTCCCCATCCCCAACGAGGCCATGGTCCTGGACCTGACCCTGGACGGGGCAGGCAGCCTGCTGGTGACCTGGTATAACGACGGAGACTACCGCTGCACCAGCCTGGACACCGAGACCCTGGAACCCCGAAAAACCTTCTCCCTCTTCCAGCAGGAGCGAAAGGAAGCCGAGGTCATCGTTCACGGCAACTACGCCGGTCAGGAGTACTCCTACAACACCTGGGCCTATGACCAGCTCCAGGCCCTGCCCGGGGAGGATTTCATCCTCTTCCTGGGGGATACCCAATTCTGGCTCTTTGTTGAAACTCAGGAGGGCTGGCAGCAGCAGTGCACCGCCCCCCTGGGAGACGATCTGTGGTACAGGGCCGGTCCCTATGTGACCGCCGCCTGGAATGGGGAGAAGCTGGCCATCGGCCATACTGACCCCTGGGTCTCCGGCCTGACCCTGTGGGTCTATGACAGCGCCGGGGAACTGCTCTTTAACGGAATCTACGAGACCTCCCTGACGGACATCCCCGACACCGAGGGATATCGCCACTCCGGGTCTGTCCAGCTGATGGAGGACAAGGAACTGATATTGGGGTGGGAGGAGTGACGCACCACCCCAAGCCTCCCCTGTGCAAGGCGAGGCGGAGGGGTTGTAGCCCTCCGATACGCAACAATCCCTCAGTCAGCGCTTCGCGCTGCCAGCTCCCTTTACACAAGGGAGCCTATTCCGAAAGGAGGCCCCTATGAAAAAGACCTTTGCCATCTTCGCCCTCTGTCTCTTGGTCCTGATGGGCGGGGTCATCCTGGCGGTGACCTCCCTCCACAACGACCGGGATGACGTGGCGGTCACCGCCCGTGACCAGACGGGGGACCGCTCCGCCGCTGAGGGCTTCACCGCCGCCCAGTCCGTCCACCGAGGCGGACACCTGCTGTGGGACCTGACCATCGACCTGGGAAACCCCGAAGCCACCCAGACCGAGTTTACCTATGTGAAAGAAGACCTGGGGATCCCCACTCCCCCCATGGGGGAGGCCATCCTGATCCAACCCCCTACCAGCTGGGCCTCTGTGGCCGATCTGGACCACGTCCCCGCCCACTTTGAGGCCATGGCCCGGGACGTGGTCTGGCGGACCCCCCAGGGGGAGACCCGCACCGAGACCGTCCTCCTGTCGGACTACTGGGACTGCTATCCCCTGTCCGTCTACCTGCCAACGGATGACACCGATCTCACCGAAGAGGACCACGCAAGGGATGCCGGCTTCACCGACTTCTTCCGGTTCCCGGTGATTCCCGGAGACACCCTGGAGGTCACCGTGGACCCAAGACCGAACGCCATGTGGCAGTTCACCACCCAGCCGGACAGCACCGGTATGTCCTTCTACGTGCCCAGCGCCATGACCCAGGAGGCCGTCTTCTTCTCCTTCCAGCCCGGGGCCTGGCCCTTCCCCTCCTTTGAGAACGTCCCCGGAGGCTACGGCCTGTACCGGGTGGACAGCCAGGGAGACCCGGACACCCTGTCCTGCGTCTACCCCCTGCCTGATGGGACCTTCGTTCTGGACGTGGCCCTGACCCCCGATGGCTCCCGCCTTCTGGTGACCACCGGCAATGCCGACGGGTACGCCTGCACCGTGCTGGATCCGGAAACCATGAACGCGATCCAGACCTTCCCCATCCCTATGGACCCGCCGGTGATCACCACCACCTACACCCTGGACAAGGAGGGGAACCGGTCCTCCTATCCCTACTATGCCTTCGAGGTGTTCGGCTCAGTGGTAAACCAGGACACCTTCCTCCTGCTGGGCCAGGACGACATCCACCTGTACCTGTGGAAGGATGGGACCTACGTCCACCAGTTCTCCACCTCCACCGAGAACTTCCACCTCCAGACCATCCGTCCGGGCTGCCAGAGCCTGTGGAACGGGGAAAAGCTGGCCATCGCCCACAACGACGGCTCCCCCGGCCTGGACCTGTGGGTCCTGGACGGCCAGGGGAACCTCCTCTACCGAGGGACCTACGCCACCTCTCTGGAACTGGACGTGGAGGATCCCTCCCCGGCGGAGATCGATTTTTGGCAGGACAGCCTCTACCTGATGGAGGGGGCGGAGCTGGATCTAGCCTGGACCTCTCCCTGACGGCACCCCTCATCACAACAAAAAGCGACCGTTCCGAGGAACGGTCGCTTTTTTCTCAATAAAACCCGGCAAACAGATTGGCCAGGACCACGGTCATGAGACCGGCCACCACGGTGGCCAGGCCGCTCATGGCACCCTGGATCTCTCCCATCTCCATGGCCCGGGCGGTGCCCACGGCATGGGTGGAGGTACCGATGCCCACCCCCTGGGCGATGGGGTTGGTGATGCGGAAGACCTTGCAGATGAGCTCGGCAAAGATGTTGCCCAGGACGCCGGTGATGATGATGACCACCACCGTCAGGGACTGGATGCCTCCCAGCTCCTCCGACACGCCGATGCCGATGGCGGTGGTGATGGACTTGGGCAGGAGGGTCACATACATGGTGTGGTCCAGGGCAAACAGGATGCACAGCCCCAAAATCACGCACAGGCTGGCCAGGACGCCGGCGGCGATGCCCAGCAGGACGGCCTTGGCGTTCTTTTTCAGCAGGGAAAACTGCTGGTACAGGGGGACCGCCAGACAGACGGTGGCCGGGGTCAGCAGGTAGCTGATGTACCGGGCCCCTTCCATGTAGGTATCATAGTCGATGTGGAACCCCACCAGGAAGGCCACCACCAGGACGATGGCCACCAGCAGGGGATTAAAGAGGGCGAACTTCCACCGGCTCCGGAGGAAGACCCCCACCCCGTAGGCCGCCAGGGACAGGGCCATGCCGAAGAACAGGGAATTGGATGCAAACTCAGCCATGGGTCTCCTCCTCTCCCTTCTTGCTCCGGCGGATGACCCCCTGGGTCACCAGCCCCGCCGAGGCCATCACCGCCACGGTGGAAATCGCCGTGATCACCGCCACCGGCAGAAGGACGGGCCGGAGAGCCGGCCAGGAGTCCAGCAGACCCACCGCCGCCGGGAGGAAGAGGATGGGCATGATGTCCAGGAGGAAGCGGCTGGTGTCCTGGATATCGGACACATAAATCACCTTGGTCATGAGGGCCAGGAACATGAGAACGATGCCGTAGATGCTGGCCGGGATGGGCAGGGGGATCAGGTGATATAAGATCTCTCCCAGGAAGGAAATACCCAGGATGATGCCGAACTGTTTCAGATAGCGCAAAATGGACCCTTCTTTCTATACGCATTGGCCTCTATTGTAGCCGTTGGGGCGAAAAATGGCAAGAAAAAAGGAGAAGCGAGTTCGCTTCTCCTTTTGGATATTCTGTATCAAGCCTCAGAGATCACGATCAGGTGATCCAGGTGGGCTGCGGTCTCCTCCTGTTCGCCCAGGGCGGGGAGCAGGTCGGACAGGACGGGGTCGGCAGAGGTCTCGGGCAGCTCGGGGGTAAGCACCAGAGGGCTGCTGGCTTCCAGGGCCACATCGGGGGTGGTTACAGCCCAGTACTTGTAAGAGTTCTCAATGCGGGTGCCGTGGGCCTGGTCGATGGGGATCCGGGCGTCGGGCTTATTGGGGGCGGGGTCAGCGCAGTAGAAGACACCGTCGGTGTAGTCGGTGAGGAGAACTGCGTGGGGCACGCCGGGGGCGTGGAGGACGATGCCTTCGGGGTGTTCCTTCAGCATGTCGATGAGGACCTGACGGTTGGCTTCACCGCCGGGGAGTCTCCCGTGGGAAACCTTCATGCCGTCGTACTGGAACTTGTAGGGCAGGCCCCGGCCGCCGATCCAGAAGGCCTCCCGGCAGGAAGCCTCGGTGATGGACTGCCAGTCCTGGTCGCCCCGCAGCATGGCGGTTCTTCTGAGCATCATGGCGGTGGATGCTAACGTGCAGGTGCCGTTGCGCTCCTGGGTCAGGAACACCTGGTCCTGGTTGACTTCTTCAAAGGTGGCTGCCATGGCCACGGTGGGGATCATGGTCGCCAACATCAGTACCGTCATCAAAATGCTCAAAATGCGCGCTCGCATCGGATCACTCCAAACTTAGTCAAATCAAAAGAAAAAAGGCCAAGGCCTTCGATTGTTACAATCAAGGGGGTTCGCTCGTAACATTTGTTACCGCTTTGTAATCATAGCATAGAATCCGCCCCTTGGGAACCCTTTTGGGGCATTTTTTTGCCCGAATTTGTTGCCAATTTGTTAATAATTTTGGTCCTGTCGTCAGGTTGCACAGCCTACCATTTTTGTTCCCATATTATTTTGTGCGATTCGTCAATTCGCCGAAGAGGCAGGTAGTACCACCGGGTCAAAGGCGGACAGCGCTCCCGCATCCTCCTGCCGGGCCCAGACCCGACCGGGGAAGGAGGCCAGCAGGGCCGGGTCATGGCCTGGGGACCCCACCACGGAGAGCATCACCGGCCAGTCCAGGGCGGCCTGCTGGAGGGATCGGCAGAGGGGTTCCAGGCCGGTCTCTTCCCGGGGACAGGAGAGGCCTGTGAGGAGAAGTTCGTCAAAGCCCAGGGCAGCCGCCTCCCGGCAGATCTCTGTCAGGTAGGCCAGGGTATCCTCTTTGGCCGGGTCCAGCCAGGTCTGGCCTGCCTCATCCACCCAGGGTGATCCGCTCTCCCGCAGGAGGGCCAGGGCCCGGTCCTGTCCGGCCAGGTCGTCGGCCAGGCAGGAAATCAGGGCCACGGTGTGCAGGTCCTCCCGGGCGGTGAGGGTGCGGATGGCTTCGTTACGGTCCGGGTCTCCCGAGGAGGCTCCCAGGTCCGCTGCCCGGGGCACCTGGGACACATAGCCCAGGGTCCCGTCCGCCCCCTTCATGGGCAGGATCACCCCCCGGGTCCCTGGAGAGATGGGTTGGTCAGGGTCTGCCAGATGCAGGAAAGGCCCCTGAAAGAGGGCCTGATCGGCCACCCCCAGGGCAGGCACGGCGGTCATCACCGCCGGTTCCTCAGTCCCCCAGTCGTCGGGATCCAAGACGCCCCAGGCGCACAGCAGGAGAAAACCCCCGGCCAGCACGCCGGAGAGGCAGAGGAGGCGGAAGCCGAGCTTTTTGACTTCTTTCATAGGCTGTACTCCTTCCAACCCACGTGGGGTCCTTATGTACTGAATAACCTTAGCAGCATCAGCAGACCAAACCCCGGGACCCCCAGAAGCCCCAGGATCAGGGCGTTGAAGAGGTTCACCCCCAACTGCAGTCCCGCCAGGACGCCGCTGTGGGCCCACAGGGCCAGAAAGCCCAGCCCCACCAGGGACCGGGCCAGGACCTTCCCCGCCCAGGCCAAAGGCCGGTGGAAGATGGCCAGGAGCAGGACCCCTGCCATGAGCAGGGACAGCCAGGGGCCCTCAAGAAGCCAGGTCATGGACCTTCCCCCTTTTCCAGAGATTTCATCTGCTGCAGCAGATAGGTGTGCTTGGCCCGAAGGGCGCTGATCTCGTACAGGTAGTATTCCAGCAGATCTCCGTCTGCGGTCTCGTCAAAGCCCGCCCGGGCGGCCCGGAGGGCCCGGTCGGTCTCCTCCAGGCCCTGGCGGAGATGCTGGGCCCGGGTGGGGGTCTTTTCCCTTGCCATGGGTCTGCCTCCCTCGTTTGGTACAGTATATGGATAGCCTGCGCCGGTATGCCGGGATTATGCTAGCTTCTGATAAAATGATTCCATCATTTTATCAAGAATCAGTATTATGCAGGAAAGAAAAATATCCCCTTTCCAAAATATTTATATATGGTATACTAAGGGCATAGGATATCAACCCAACACGCCTGCGAGGTATTGAATATGAAGAAACTGCCCCAACGTTCCCTCTCCCTGGTCCTGGCTCTGGTGATGGCTCTGACCCTGACGGTCCCTGCCCTGGCAGCCCCTCCCACGGACATCACCGTGGAGCCCCAGTCTGCCTCTCTTACCGTAGGCCAGAGCCTGACCCTCACCGCCACGGTCTCCCCTGAGGATGCAGACACTGACAACCTGGTCTGGACTTCCTCTGCCCCGGAAGTGGCTTCTGTGTCCCCGGAGGGTGTGATCACTGCCCTGACCGTGGGAACTACCTACATCAAGTATCATCTGGATGGCCAGAACACCCCCGCCGGAATCTGCATCATTGCCGTGTCCGAGGCCCCGGTTGTTCTGGACCCTGCCAACGCCCAGCTGGTCCTCTCTGAGACCCATCAGACCGTCCAGGGCGGTCAGTACCAGACCAAGACCCTGTTTGCCCCTGACGCCTCCGTCATGAACGGAGAGACCGATGTCACCGGGGACTACACCCTTACCTATGGCTGGACCCAGGCGGGCGAAGCCCTGCCGGGTGCCGAGACCACCCTGGTGACCCCTGCCTTCCAGGAGGTCCTGGACCTGACCTGCACCGTCACTGCCGTCAGCAAGGCAGATCCTACCCAGGTCCTCACCGCAGACTGTACCTACCGGCTGGAGGTCCTGGCCGGCACCATGATCGAGGCCGTGTCCTATGCCGCCGAAGGTCCCAAGGTCCTCACCGCCCTCTTTGACCTGGAGGGCAAGCTCTCCCTGGTGGATCAGCTCACCCAGGGCATCGAGGGTTCCCTGGAGACCCCCGCCATCGACGGTCTGAAGCGGGTGGTGTTCTACCCCGAAACCGTTTCCGGCGCCAACGCAGGCTCTCTGAATGTGAAGGCCAACACCATCTATGCCCTGGGAGAGACCTCCGGCGAGAAGCTCTCCGACGTGGTCTTCACCCCCGCTATGGAGGGCACCTACACCATCGACTTCATGGCATACGGCACCAAGGCTCACTATGGCCAGCTGACCATCACCGTCAGCGGCCAGACCGCCCCCGGGGACGGCGCCATCCGCTGCACCAGCTCCGGCTTTACCTTCTCCGGGGCAGACTTCGCCTTTGACAGCGCTGCCGACCCTGTGGTGGCCGTGGTCTTTGGCCAGCCTGCCGTGGGCAGCCTCCTGCGGGACTTCACCACAGGCCGCGGCACCCCTGCCGCCGGGGAGCGGTTCTACATTGACTCCGCCGCCGACGGCAAATACCACGTGTCCACGGTGACCTATCTGCCCGCCCCCGGCTATGCCGGTCTGGTGAACCTCCCTGTGACCTACTACACCCGGTCCGGCAAGGCCATCAGCCAGACCATCCTCACCGAGGTCATCAGCAAGACCAGCTCTGACCAGTTCCTGGACGTGACCCCCAGCACTGTGGGCACCTGGGCAGCCAACGCCATCGACTTTGCCTATGACTGCGGCCTGATCAAGGGGATCGATGCCACCAGCTTCGGCCCCAACAGCCCCATGACCCGGGCCCAGCTGGTCACCGTCCTTTACCGGGCCACCGGCAGCCCCCAGGTCACCGTCACCACCAACTTCACCGACCTGGAAGTGGGCAGCTACTACTACAATGCCGTAGTGTGGGCCAGCCTCAACGGTATCGTCAACGGTGTCAGCGACACCGCCTTTGCCCCCAACACCCCCGTGACCCGTCAGCAGATCGCTGCCATCCTCTACCGCTACGCCAAGTTCTCCGGGAACCTGACCGCCAACCAGGGCAGTCTGGAGGCCTTTGAGGACCGCAGCAGCGTGGAGCCCTACGCTGTGGAGTCCATGGCCTGGGCTGTGGGCGAGGGGATCATCTCCGGCATCACGGATGACGGAGTCACCATCCTGCTGTCTCCCCAGAGCCAGGCCACCCGTGCCCAGGTGGCCGTGATGCTCCACCGGTATTTGGTGTGACCACCCTTTCAACATGACAAACGCCCGCAGCCAAAAGGCTGCGGGCTTTTCTTTGGTTGGGAGCAATCCCCCGCCATGTAGGGACTGGTCTTGACCAGTCCGCCCGTTCCCGCACCACGTCGGCAAATTCGGGAACCCATCTGATTGCCGAAAAGCCCCACCCCGGCTTGTGGGCCGGGGTGGGGCTAAAAGAGTTACCCTGTAAATCCAAACCACAGGAAAAGAGCCAGGGCAATCAGACCCATGACCAACCCCATCCACAGATAGGGCTTTTCTTCATATTTGTGGTACTTATAGAAGAGTTGGGCCCCAGCCCCAATGAACAGAAGGGCCAGACTGCCCTTCCAGGCGGGATTTCCCTTAACTAGACAGAGGATGGTCAGCACCTGGGTAGCGGCAGTTAGAAAGCCCAAGGACCAGCTCTCAGATTGGACCTGAATCTCTCGGTCTCGCTCGTCTCTTATGGGGCGGGTTCTCTTTTCAGTCATAGGGTGCATCCTCCATTTCTTTGTTTTCTGCCAGGCAGCACAGCTCCTCCACGGACACCCCGAAGACCAGGGCCATCCGGTAGGCCAGCATCAGGGAGGGGCTGTACTGCCCTTTCTCAATGGAGATGATGGTTCGGGAAGACACCCGGACCAGGTCGGCCAGCTGCTGCTGGGTCATGTTGGCTGCGGTGCGCAGCTCTTTCACTTTGGTTTTCATGTGGCTTCTCCTTGGATATGAAGTAAACTTCATGTGAAGCTAACTTCATATTATCATGGGGCAGGTCCTTTGTCAAGGCCTTTGAAGGTCTACCCTTTTTTGTCGAACTGTGGTATAATTCATTATTACCCAAAATTCGACCCTCTCAAGGAGGTATATTCATATGGCAAACCGTGTCAATATCCGCATCCGCAACCAGAACTACCCCATCCTGGCCGAGGAGGACGAGGGCTACATCCAGGCCTGCGCCGACATCCTCAACAAGGAGATGGACGCCGCCATGGACGGTACCCTGCTGTCCATGAGTGAAGGGGCCGTCCTGGCCGGCCTGAACCTGGCCGACAAGCTCCAGAAGGAGCGGGGGGTCTCTGACAACCTCCGGGGCCAGCTGAAGGAGGCCCTGGACGAAAACGCCCGCCTGGCCCGGGAGCTCACCGAGCTCAAGCGGCTGACCAAGAAGGCCGCCAAGGAGTCCAAGGAAAAGAAGTAAGGAAGGAGAGACCCATGGAGCTTCTCGCACCAGCCGGTTCCCCCGAGTCTCTGACCGCAGCGGTCCAGTCCGGGGCGGACGCGGTCTATCTGGGCTACGGCCCCCTGAACGCCCGGCGCAACGCCAAGAACTTCTCCCAGGAGGAGCTGCGCCAGGCCGTTTCCTACTGCCACCAGCGGGGGACCAAGGTCTACCTGACCCTGAACACCCTCTTATCCAACCGGGAGCTGCCCTTAGCGGCAGAGACCGCCGCCTTTGCCTCCGAGATCGGCATTGACGCCATCCTGGTCCAGGACCTGGGCGTGGCAAAGCTCCTGCGGGACACCGTCCCCGATGTGGACGTCCACGCCTCCACCCAGATGACCGTCCACAACCTGGACGGGGTCAAGGCCTGCGCTGACCTGGGCATGACCCGGGTGGTCCTGTCCCGGGAGCTGTCCAAATCCGCCATTCAGTCCCTGTGCCAGACCTCTCCCGTGGAGCTGGAGACCTTCGTCCACGGGGCCCTGTGCATGTGCTACAGCGGCCAGTGCTTCCTGTCCGCCGTTCTGGGCGGGCGAAGCGGCAACCGGGGCCTGTGCGCCCAGCCCTGCCGCCTGGCCTTCCGCTGGCCGGGAGACAAGAAGCCCAGCCATCCCCTCTCCCTGAAGGATATGTCCCTGGCCGGGGAGCTCCAGGACCTGGAGGACATGGGGGTGGCCTGCCTGAAGATCGAGGGCCGCATGAAGCGGGCGGAGTACGTCTCCATCGTCACCGGCATCTACTCCTCCGCCATGGGGGAACACCGGGAGCCCACGAAACAGGAGCTGGCCCAGCTGGAGGCCGCCTTCTCCCGCCAGGGCTTCACCCAGGGCTACTACCGGGACAAGAAGGGCCCGGATATGTTCGGCATGCGCCCCGAGGGGATCAAGGACCCCACGGAGCTTTTTGAACAGGCCCGCCAGCACTACACCCGGGGCGAGCACAAGCTCACCACCGTGTGGATGTCCGCCACGGTGAAGGCCGGTGAGCCCCTGACCCTCACCGTCTGGGATGAGTCCGGCCATGAGGCCACCGTCCAGGGCCTGCCCCCGGAGGCCGCCCGGACCCGGGCGGTGACTGCCGAGCAGATCGAGGGCCAGCTGTCCAAGACCGGCGGCACGGTTTACCATGTGGACTCTGTGG
The DNA here is from genome assembly GCA_017521345.1 of Ruminiclostridium sp. The sequence continues at coordinate 15,502 of JAFXCU010000212.1, forward strand.
CGGTGGACCTGGACGAGGGACTGTCCGTCCCCATGTCCGCCCTGAACGCCCTCCGCCGGGAGGCCCTGGCCGACCTGGATGCCGCCCGCACCGCTGTGCCGGAGCGCCGGGTCCTGCCCTTTACGCCCCCCAAGAAAGTGAAATATGACGGCCCCATGGGCTGGTCCCTGTCCTTCCGGAAGTGGGAGCAGCTCTCCAAGGCCCCTTTGGACCTGGGCCCCGCCCTGGTCTGGCTGCCCTGTGACGTCATCGCCGCCCATGCTCAGGAAGTGGCAGAGTACGTCCGGGCCTACCCCAATATCAAGTTCGGTACCGTCCTCCCTCGAGTCCACTGGGACCGGGAGCGGGACAAGCTGTGCAAAGAGCTGGCCGCCGCCAAAGAGGCGGGGGTCACCCAGGCCCTTCTCAGCCACATCGGCCAGCTGGCCCTGGCCAGCGAGTACGGCTTCACCCCCCGGGGAGACTTCGGCCTGGGTCTGGTGAACGACCTGTCCGCCGAGGAGCTGGCCCGCCTGGGCTTCCAGTCTGCCACCGCCTCCTTCGAGAGCAAGCTGGGTCAGATCCGGGACCTGTCCAAGCCCCTGGAGGTGGAGGTCATGGTCTACGGCCGCCTGCCCCTGATGCTTACGGAGAACTGCATCATGAAGAACCGGGGCAAGGGCTGCCTCTGCCAGGAGGAACCCCAGACCCTCCGAGACCGGAAGGGGGAGGACTTCCCCGTGGAGCAGGCCTGGGGCTGCCGGAACGAGATCTTCAACGCCAAGACCCTGTGGCTGGCCGATAAGAAGGCCGACTTCCAGCGGGTGGGGGCGGCCTACGCCCGCCTGTCCTTCCTGCGGGAGTCTGCCAAGGAGTGCGCCGCCATCTTCCGGGCCTATCTGGAAGGGGCCGAGCCCCCCGAAGATTTCACCCGGGGGCTGTATTACCGGGGTGTGGAGTGACAACCCCTCCGTCTCGCCTGACGGCGAGCCACCTCCCCTTACACAGGGGAGGCTTTTAGGGCTGCACTCGCACAAGGCTCCCTTGTGCAAAGGGAGCTGTCACCGAAGGTGACTGAGGGATTGTAGCCTGCCGATTACGTACAACATATCGAGCAAAAGATTTTCCTCACCCCCAAAATTCGATGGAAAAAACGGAGACAAACCATGAAAATAGTCTTAGCGTCCCAGTCCCCCCGCCGCCGTGAGCTGCTGGGGAAGATGGGACTGGAGTTTACAACCAAATCGCCGGAGATCGACGAGGAGGCCATCACCGGCCTGCCCGCTGTGGAGTTGGTGAAAGCCCTCTCCCGGGAGAAGTGCCTGCACATCGCCAAGGACGAGGACCCGGAGACCATCGTCATCGGGTCGGACACCGTGGTGGTCCTGGACGGGGTCATCCTGGGCAAGCCCGTCAACCAGGCCGACGCCGTCCGGATGCTCACCGCCCTGTCCGGCCGGAGCCACGAGGTGTGCACCGGCGTCACCGTCTGCCAGGGCAAGACCGTCATGTCCCAGGCCGAGGTCACCCAGGTGACCTTCCGCTCCCTCACCGAGACCGAGATCCGCCAGTATGTGGCCACGGGAGAACCCATGGACAAGGCCGGCAGCTACGGCATCCAGGGCTACGGCGGCCTGCTGGTGTCGGGCATCCAGGGGGACTACAGCAACGTGGTGGGCCTGCCGGTCTGCCGCCTGGGCCGGATGCTCCTGGATTTCGGCGTGGACTGCATGGCCCTGGCCGCAGGAAAGGAATCTCATTGAAAAAACCAAGCCAACACAAGTGGATACGGCTGACTGCCGCGGCTCTGTCTCTGAGCCTGCTGGCGGCGGCGCTGGCCCTGGTCCTCCATGGGACCGCCAGCCCGCTGCGAGATCTGGGGGAGACGGTGTCGCGGCCTTTTCTTCGCCTTTTTTCCCCGGTTTCCGACGCTCTGGATGGGGCGGAGGACTGGGTCCGGGGAGTGGAGGCCCTTCGGGCGGAGAACGCTGCCCTGGAAGATCGGCTCACCGACCTGGAGGTATCCGCCCGAACCGGGGAGCTGGCCCAGGGGGAGAATGAGAACCTCCGGGCCCTTCTGGGGTGGTCGTCCGGCCGACAGGACCTGGCCCTGGAGCCCGCCCAGGTCCTTGACAGAGACCCGGACACCTGGGACCGATCCCTCACCCTGGACAAGGGGAGGGCCGACGGCATCCGGCCTGGTCAATATGTGGTGGAGGCCCACGGAGCCCTGGTGGGCCTGGTGGACACCCTGGGGACAAGCTGGTGTGAGGTCACTCTGGTGACCGCTCCGTCCTTTTCCCTGCCCGGCCTGGGAACGGTGTCGGGAGCCCTGGGGACCCTGGAAGGGGACCTGGCCCGGATGGCGGAGGGAGAGCTTCTCTTCACCGTGTTCTCTCCGGATTTCCCCATCAGCCTGGGGGAGGGGGTGGCCACCCTGTCCGGCCCCCGGGATGTGGTGGTGGGGACGGTGACCGCCCTGGAAAAAGACCCCGGCGGCCTCATCCAGGCCGGGGTGGTGACCCCGGCGGCGGATCTGGACCGGCTGTCCCAGGTCTATGTGGTCACCGCCTTCCGGGAGGAGGGCTGATGGTCCGGCTCTGCCTGGCGGTGACGGCAGCCGCCCTCCTGGCCCGGTGCCTGTGGCCCCCGGTCCTGCCCGACCTCATCTGTCTGCTGGGCCTGCGGTTCGGTGGAGAAACTGGGGCAAAATGTGGACTGTTCGGGGGAATTGTTGGATGTTTTCTGGGGTTTTCCCCCTGGAATCTTCCCGGTTTGACCCTTCTCGGGGGTGTTTCCGGGACAGTTTTCCACAATTCCTCCCACTTCTGGGGAAACTGTCTTCGAGCGGTCCCCCTGCTGGCAGGGTACTGCCTGCTCCCGGCTCTGGCCCACTGGCTCACGGGGGAGGCCCTGGCCCCCTGCCTGGTCCTGGCGGGGAAGGACTTCCTCCAGACCGCCCTGACCCTCCCTCTCGTCTATCCCCTCTGTCCCAAAAGGAGGTCCTAATGTCAAAATTTCGTTTGTTTACCGCAGCAGGCCTGTTTATCGGCCTGCTGGTCTGTTTTGCGGTCCTTTTATGGGACCTCCAGGTGGTCAATGGAGGGGCCTATTTGGAACGCTCCCAGCAGGCCATCGCCCAGACCGAGACCGTCCCTGCCGCCCGGGGGAAGCTCCTGGACCGGAATGGAAAGATCCTGGCCCAGGACAAGGTCACCTGGACCATTCGGGTCTCCGGGGACTGCCCGGAACCCGACCTCCAACGACTGGACGCCCTCTGTCGGGAGGAGGGGGTGGAGTGGTCCGGGGTCGGGGATATCACTGACCCTACCCCCCAACTCCTGGTGCGGGTGAAGGAGGCCCGCCTGACCCGGGTGACCATCCACCCCACCGTCACCCGCACCGGCAGCGGAGACCTGGCCCCCCACGTCATCGGCCGGGTGGGGGCCATGACCCCGGACCAGTGGGAGGGCTATCAGGACCTGGGCTACCCTATGGATGCCCGGGTGGGCCAGGACGGGGCCGAGGCCGCCTTTGAGGACCTCCTTCACGGCACCGACGGCACCAGGGTCATCCACACCGACCGACAGGGGGAGATCACCAGGGAGGGCTATGGCCTCCTGCCCCAGCCCGGCCAGGACGTGACCCTCACCCTGGACAAAGACCTGCAGACCGCGCTTCAGACCGCTTTGGGGGACTTTCTCTCTGCAAACAACTGTCCCGGCGGGGCAGGGGTGGTGCTGGATGTGGCCGACGGCGGGGTCCTGGCCATGGCCAGCCTGCCAGGGTATGACACAGACGATTTCTCGGCAAGCTATGCCGACCTTTCGGCGGCCCCTGCTGCCCCTCTCATGAACCGGGCCATCCAGGGGCTGTATGCCCCCGGCTCCACCTTCAAGCTGGTGACCGCCGCCGCCGCCCTGGAGGAGGGGGTCCTGACCCCGGAGACCAGGATCCTGGACACGGGGCGGTACACCTATTACCCCAGCCCCCAGCCCCAGTGCTGGCTCTACCGTCAGGAGGGCCGGACTCACGGCCTGGAGACCCTGTCCGAGGCCATTGCCGACTCCTGCAACATCTTCTTCTACGATGCCGGCCGGCGGATGGGCATCCAGACCCTGGAGGCCTGGGCCCGCACCCTGGGCCTGGGAGAGGCCACCGGCATTGAGCTGGTCGGGGAGAAAACAGGGGTGGTGGCCGGGCCGGACTACACCCGCTCGGTGGGGGGGACCTGGTATGAGGGGGCGGTCCTCTCCGCCGCCATCGGCCAGGAGAACAACCGCTTTACCCCCCTTCAGCTGGCCCACATGACCGCCACCCTGGTGGGGGACGGGAACCGCTGGCAGGTCCACTTGCTGAAAAAGGCCGGGGCGGAGGAATTTGAGCCGGTGTCCCTGGGAGGGGTCTCGCTGTCCCCGGAAAACCTGGTGGCAATCAAGGAGGGGATGCTGGCGGTGACCCAATCCGGCTCCCTGGCGGAGTCCTTCCGGGAGCTGCCTGTGGCGGTGGGGGCCAAGACGGGCTCCGCCCAGGTGGGGGCAGACCGGGAGGCCAACGCCGTTCTGGTGGCCTTCGCCCCCTATGAGGCCCCCCAGATCGCCCTGGCTCTGGTGGCAGAAGAGGGAGGCAGCGGCTCCGCCCTGGGGACTGTGGCCGCCCAGGTCCTGGCGGCATACTTTGAAAATGTATGACATATTGCCTACGTTTGTAAGTGTTGCAATTATATCTTGTTTGTTGTATTATATATTATACTTTTTGAAGACAGGAGGGGGAACCATGTCCCAACGAACCCTGAAAACCGGCCTGCAGCAGGCCACCTGCACCCTCGTGGCAGAGTGCCTGGTCCGGGCCCTGAAATACCTCTCCACCGCCGACAGCAAGATCCGGTCGGAGGCCCACGCCTGGCCCAACGGCAAGACCCTCCGGCTGGAGGTCCCCGGGGCAGGGGGCTTCACCGTCACCGGCACCCCGTGGGGATTCAAGAAGCTGGACAAGGAGACCCCCGGGGACGTGACCATCCGGTTCAAAAGCCCTTCCGATGCCTTCCGGGTCTTTACCGGACAGATCAGCGTGGCCCAGGCCTACGCCCAGCATAAGTTCGTTCTTCGGGGAGACATGGCCCTGGCCATGCCCTTTGTCCGGTGCGTGGACATCACCGAGGGGTATCTCTTCCCCGATGTGCTGGCCAAGCGGATCCTCAAGCGTCTGCCGGAGAAAGAAGTTTCCACCGCCCGAGTCTACAGCGCGGTATTATTAGGGAGGTAAATAGTATGGGTGCTTACTACGAATTCAAACTGCCCACGAAAATATTATCCGGGTCTGAGGCCCTGGAACACATTCCCCACGAGCTGAACACTCTGGGGGCCTTCCGGCCTCTTCTGCTCAGTGACGAGGGCCTGGAACGGGTGGGAGCGGTGAAGACCGTCCTCAACGCCCTGGCCCAGGGGGGCATGACCGCCGTGGAGACCTTTTGCCAGATCCCCCCGGACTCCTCTGTCCAGGTGGTCAACCGGGTGGCCGCCCTCTTCCGGAAGCTGGGCTGTGACAGCCTCATCGCCCTGGGGGGCGGGTCGGTCATCGACACCGCCAAGGGGGTTGGCATGGTCCTGGCCCAGGAGGGTCACGATCTGATGGCCTCCGCCGGGTGTGAGGTCCTGCCCCGGGGCAAGCACGTGCCCTTTGCCGCCATCCCCACCACCTCGGGCACCGGCAGCGAGGCCACCATCGTGGCGGTGGTGGCCGACCCGGAGAAGAAGGTGAAGATGGAGTTTCTCAGCTACCATCTCCTGCCCGACCTGGCCGTCCTGGACCCCCGGATGACCGAGACTCTGCCCCCTCGCATCACCGCCTCCACCGGCTTTGACGCCCTGGTCCACGCCATCGAGGCGGCCACCTGCCTCCAGCGGAACCCGGTCAGCGACGCCTTTGCGGAAAAGGCCATGGGTCAGATCGCCCGTGCTCTCCCCGTGGCCGTCCGGGAGGGGAAGAACCGGAAGGCCCGGATGGTCCTGGCCAACGGCAGCCTCCTGGCAGGGGCGGCCTTTTCCAACTCCATGGTGGGTCTGGTCCACGCCATCGGCCACGCCCTGGGGGGTGTGTGCAAGGTGGCCCACGGGGATGCCATGACCATCCTCCTCCCCGCCGTCATGGCCTACAACCTGCGGGAGGGAAGCTGCCGGGAGCGGTACAGCGAGCTTCTTCTCCACCTGGCAGGGCCTGAGGTCTACGCTGCCACCCCGGCCCACCAGCGGGCCGAGCAGGCCATCTCCTTCCTGGAGACCCTCCGCCGGGAGCTGGCCCAGGTCTGCGGTCTGCCTGAGACCCTGTCCGACACCGGGAAGGTCCGGAAGGAGGACTTCCCCGCTGTGGCAAAAACTGCCCTGAACGACGGGGCCATCATTGTAAATCCCGCCCAGGCAGATTATAATGATATCATCGCTATCCTGGAGGAGGTCTGGTCATGAATCAAACGACCCATATCGATATGATCCATCGGACGGTGGCCCGCCAGCGGGCCTACTTCCGCACCGGAGCCACCCGGCCTGTGTCTGCCCGGGTGAAGGCCCTGAAGAAGCTGCAGCAGGAGATCAGAAACCGGGAGGGCATCCTCCTGGACGCCCTGAAGGCCGACCTGCACAAGTGCCACATGGAGGGCTATATGTGTGAGGTGGGCATGTGCCTGGACGAGCTGGGCTACCTCATCAAGAACATCCCCCAGTGGGCCAAGCCCCAGAAGCGGCCCACCCCCATCGCCCAGTTCAAGTCCAAGAGCTATGAGCTGCCCGAGCCCTATGGCCTTACCCTGGTGATGGCCCCCTGGAACTACCCCATTCTCCTGAGCCTGGACCCCCTGTTCGGCGCCGTGGCGGCGGGCAACTGCGTCATTCTGAAGCCCAGCGCCTACGCCCCCCACACCAGCCGTGCCCTGGCCAACCTGATCGCCGCTGTCTTTGACCCCGGCTGGGTCACCGTCATCGAGGGCGGCCGGGAGCAGAACTCCGCCCTGCTGGAGGAGCGCTTCGACTACATCTTCTTCACCGGCTCGGTGGACGTGGGCAAGCTGGTCATGGAAAAGGCCAGCCGCCACCTGACCCCTGTCACCCTGGAGCTGGGAGGCAAGAGCCCGGTCATCGTGGACAAGACCGCCAACATCCCCCTCACCGCCAAGCGCCTGGCCTTTGGCAAGATCCTCAACGTCGGCCAGACCTGCGTGGCCCCGGACTACTGCCTGGTGGACCGGCAGGTGAAGGACCAGCTGGTGGCCGAGCTGAAGAAGCAGTTCGTCCGGATGCTGGGCACCGAGCCCACCGAGAACGACCATCTGGTGCGCATCATCAACCGCAAGCACTTCAACCGTCTCCAGGGCCTGCTGGACGGCGAGGAGATCCTCTTCGGCGGCGGCCACCGGGACGACCCCGACGGGGAGAGCGGCTGGATCGCCCCCACCCTCATTGCCGACACTTTGGAGGCCACCTCCAAGCCCATGGGGGAGGAGATCTTCGGCCCCATCCTGCCCATCATCCCCTACGATGACCTGGACCAGGCCATCGACTTCGTCCGGGACCGGGAAAAGCCCCTGGCCCTCTACCTCTTCACCAAGTCCAGGCGGGTGAAGGAGAAGGTCTTTAACAGCTGCTCCTTCGGCGGCGGCTGCGTCAACGACGTGATCATTCACCTGGCCACCCATCACATGGGCTTCGGCGGCGTGGGCAGCAGCGGCATGGGCAGCTACCACGGCAAGAAGAGCTTCGACTGCTTCACCCACTACCGGGCCATCGTGGACAAGGCCACCTGGCTGGACCTGCCCATGCGGTACCAGCCCTACAAAAAGGCCAATGACAAGCTCATCCGGATGTTCCTGAAATAAGACGGGAAATTGCAAAATAAAACAAAAACGGTGTCATGGACTTGGTCCATGGCACCGTTTTTCTCTTGACAAATGCAGAAATCTGCAAGCAAATTTACAAAAACTTGCAAATAAGGGTTGCGTTTTACTCAAAAAGGAGTATGATAGGGGTAACAGCATTTCCTGCCCAAACTGAAAAGGGAGGTAAGAGACATGAAGAAGCAGATCATCGCCATTTCCCGCCAGTGCGGCAGCGGCGGCTACACCATCGGCCAGGAGCTGGCTGCCCGTCTTGGCATCCCCTTTTACGACAAGGAATATCTGGACACCCACGCCCATCCGGACGAAAATCACGTCCAGTCCTGCACCAGTCTCCTCTTCTGCCTGACCACCGGCATGTATGACGGCTATCTCCTCTCCAAGGCCGGGGGAACGGAAGACACCGAGCGGGAGGCCGCCCTCATCCATCGGCTGGCTGACCAGGGCCCCTGCGTGTTCGTTGGCCGCTGCGCCGAGTATGTCCTTCGGGACCGGGAGGACTGCCTGGGGGTCTTTGTCCAGGGAGACAAGGATGACCGGGTCCACCGGATGGTCACCGAGGAGAAGCTCTTCCCCGATGCCGCCCAGCGGCTCATTGAGAGCCGGGACAAGATCCGGGCCACCCACTACCGGAACCTGACCAACGGCCAGACCTGGGGTGACCCGGCCAACTACGACCTGGTGCTGGACAGCACCCAGCTGGGCCTGGACCGGTGCATGGAACAGATTTTAGAGGCCTGTGAATAAACCCAAAGGGTGCGTTGCAAAATGATTTGCAACGCACCCTTATGCGTTTCATTTGTCCCGCAGGGACACCATAACTGCCCCAATGGGGCAATTTCACTTGGCCGCAGGCCGAATATCACACGCTGCGAGCGTATTTCACTGAGCCATCGGCTCAATTTCACTGGGGCTGTTGTATTTTGCAACAGCCCCTTTTCCCAGGGGATGGCCCTTGCAGAACAGGGTTGCCTGTGCTATACTGACCTCACAAGTAAATACCAGAAGCAGGTGTCAGAACAGCAGAATGCTGGTTCTGGTGAAAAGGGAAACAGGTGCAAGTCCTGTGCGAACTCGTCACCGTAATAAGGGAGCCAAGCCGAGATATCACTGGGAAACTGGGAAGATGGCGGACGCGATGATCTTTGAGTCGGGAGACCTGCCTGCTTTGGGTACGGAAAAAACCACGAGTCATTGGTTGTACCATCGATCTGAGCAGGCGTAGCCTGCCCGAGTCCTGTTTGCATTCCTCTGCCGTGGCAGGGGAATTTTTCTTTTGCTGTCAACCCCCCTTTGACAGACCATCCACCCTCTGGGGAAACAGGTGCAAGACCTGTGCGAGCACGTCGCCGTAAGGTACACGTAAGGCCCGGATCTCATGGACCCGCCACCGTCCAGACAAGCCATTGGGGAAACCTGAGAAGGCCGATCCAGCCGGTACCCAGCCGGAATATCCAGGGGGAGGACCCTCTCACCATGGGCCGCGAGGGCCGGCCCTGAGGGGAACCCATTCTGTAAGGAGGAATTTTTTATGAAAACCAGATCCACCCTGCAACCCCTTTCTTCCTTGCTCCTTTGTCTGATGCTGACGGTGGCGATGGCATTTTGTACAACGGGCTGCAACACGGAAGACCCTGCCCCGTCCGCCTCGCCGGAGGATTATCTGTCCGCCCGGGAGGAGACTATGGTCCTGGGAGAGGGCCAGACCGAATTTTCCCTGCTGGTGGTTGACCAGGAGGGGACAGAGTACACCTTCCAGGTCCACACCGACCAGGAGACCGTGGGGGCCGCCCTGCTGGAGGAGGGCCTCATCGCCGGAGAGGAGGGGGCCTACGGGCTCTATGTGACCTCAGTGCTGGGGATCACGGCGGACTATGAGGCCGACCAAAGCTATTGGGCCTTCTACATCAACGGGGACTACGCCAACACCGGCGTGGACACCACCACCATCCTGCCGGGGGACAGCTACGAGCTCCGGTACGAGACGGTATAAGAGGGGCCGCTGCAGCATGCAGCAGCCCCGGTGAAATTGAGCCGGTGGCTCAGTGAAATACGCTGATCGCGTGTGATATTCGGCCTTTGGCCGAGTGAAATTGCCCATTCGGGGCAGTTGTGGTGTCCCTTCGGGACGATTTAAATGTATCTGGGCGTGCTGCAACTGATTTCGCAGCACGCCCGTTTTTTACGGTGTTTCGCTGAGCACGTTGCCGTCCAGGTCCCAGACGATGTGGCTTCCGTCGGGGGGATCATACATGATAAAGGGAGCGGGGTACTCGGTGAAGTTCTCCTCCCCATCCAGCTCGAAGGTGAAGTCGTAGAGTTCTTCTGCATTCGCATAGGCAGAAACGTATGCCGGGACGGGGTCATCCCCGTTGGCATCCCTGGTCCAGATGACCTGGTCACCCAGGTGGACCTCGTCAACCTCGGAAACATTGGGCAGGGAGAGGATCATAGCACTTTCCGTGACAGAATCAGCCTTTTTAGTGATCCTCCGGTCGAAGTCAATTTGACAGACCAGTTTCCCGTCCTTTTCCCGTACTTGGCTGGTGGAAGAACTCTGGCCGCCATACATGGGAGTGGAATACAGGAGGAAGAAGGAGGGACCCCTTTCCTCGTCCTCGAATTGATAGGTCCGATAAACGGTCACGCCCTCGTTGGCGTTTACCCGTGGGGGCTGCCAGAGGAAGATGGCAAGCAGAACGGCCAGTAAAAGCGAGATGATCAGTCCGGTTTTAAGGGATTCGTTCCGCTTCACTTTCTTGATGAAATCCCCAAACTGCCGGGAGGTGTCGGTCTCCTCCGGCAAGGTCTCCGGCAGGTGGGCCGTCAGGCTCTCATACTCCCGGCGGCAGTCCGGGCAGTCTGCCAGATGTTCCTCCACCGCCTGGGCGGTCTCGGGGCTCACCACCTGGTCAATGTACAGGGGCAGCAGGTCCCGGACGATGGGACAGTCCAGCTTGTTCACAGCATTCCCTCCTTTCGCAGTTGTTCCACGATCATCTTTCTGGCCCGGTGGTAGGTCACCCGGGCCCAGCTTTCCGTCCGCCCGAAGAGGGCGGCGATCTCTCCAAAGGGCAGTTCCCCAAAAACCCGCAGGGTGAAGACCTCCTTGTGGGGCTCCTTCAGCTGGTGGAGGACCCGGTGGATGGCCCGGGAGGCATCCTTGTCCGCCAGTCGCTCCTCCAGGGGCGGCTGCCCATCGGGGAGGGGCTGGTCGGGAAATTCCGTCTCCCGGTTGGTCTTCCGGCACTGGTTCAGCCACTGGTTTCTGGCGATGGTGCACAGCCAGGTGTAGAGGCTGCTGCCCCCCTGGAACTTCCCAGAAGCCTTCATGGCCTTGAGGAAGGTCTCCTGGGTGATGTCCTGGGCCTGGGCCTCATCCCGGCAGAGGGTGAGGACGTACCGGTACACCGCCCGGTATTCCCCCAGCAGGACCTCCTCTGTGAGGATGGGCCCTGGTTTTTTCTTGTCCACTGGCTTCACCTGCCTTTCTGTCTGTTAGACACGGGAGAACGGAAACTGTTACAGCCTCCAGGGTGATTTCATCACGGAGGGGATGGCTGAACTGTTGTATCCTATGGTACAATAGAAGGGTAACCAACGCAAAAGAAAGGAGGAGGTCGGATGCAGTATGTGATCTCCTTTCTGGAAGGGATCATCACCTTCATTTCCCCATGCCTGCTGCCCATGCTCCCCATCTACCTGTCCTACTTTGCCGGGGGTGGTGAGCGGACCACAGCCAGGACCCTGAAGGGGGCCTTTGGCTTTGTCACCGGCTTTACGGTGGTCTTTGTGGCCATGGGAGCCCTGGCAGGCACGGTGGGGAGTTTTCTCCATGAATATCAAACCGCAGTGAATCTCGTCTCCGGCCTGGTGGTCATTCTCTTCGGCCTAAACTTTCTGGGGGTCTTCCAGTGGAACCTGTTCCAGGGGATGAAAGGGTCGGTGAAGACCCGGGACATGGGCTTTTTCTCGGCCCTTCTCTTCGGGGTCATCTTCTCCGTGGGCTGGACCCCCTGCGTAGGGGCTTTCCTGGGGTCGGCGCTCATGCTGGCCTCCCAGCAGGGCCATGTGCTGGAGGGAATGCTCCTCCTGCTGGTCTACTCCCTGGGTCTGGGGATCCCCTTCGTCCTCAGCGCCGTCCTCATTGACACCCTGAAATCGGCCTTTGACTGGATCAAGAAGCACTATGACACCATCAACAAGGTCTGCGGCGGATTCCTGGTCCTGGTGGGCATCCTCATGGCCACCGGCACCCTGGGCCGGCTGCTGACCCTGCTGGGATAATACTCGAGTATAAGGAGGTACCATGAAAAACAAGAACGTCTTTCGCATCGTCCTGTTTCTGCTGGCCGTTATTTTGGCCGGAGCCTTTGTGTTATACACCGACCTGGGGCAGAAGTTCCTCCCGGACCAGCTGGCGGTCAGTGAGCCCCCGGCAGAGGAGGAGACCACCCAGGAGGAGGCATCTGCCCAGGCAGAGGCCCCTCTGGCCCCGGACTTCACCGTCTATGACGCCGACGGCAAGGAGGTCCATCTGCTGGACTACCTGGGCAAGCCCATCGTCCTGAACTTCTGGGCCAGCTGGTGCGGCCCCTGCCGCAGCGAGATGGCCGATTTCCAGGAGAAATATGAGACCCTGGGGGAGGAAGTCCAGTTCCTGATGGTGAACTGCACCGACGGCTCCCGGGAGACCGTGGAGACCGCCGCGGCGTTTATCGCAGACCAGGGCTACACCTTCCCGGTGTTCTACGACACCGCCGCTGACGGGGCCATGACCTACGGGGCCTACTCCCTGCCCATGACCTTCTTCATCAATGCAGAGGGGTACGCCGTGGCCCAGGCCAACAGCGCCATCGACGGAGAGACCCTCCAGCGGGGGATCGACATGATCCTGTAAACAAAGCCCGGACGGTATCGTCCGGGCTTTTCAGTCTGTCAAAGAACTGCCTTTGGCAAGGAACAACCTCAGGCTCCCTTGTGCAAAGGG
>JAFXCU010000213.1 GCA_017521345.1 Ruminiclostridium sp.
GAATGGAACCCAACACAGAGGACACATAGGCATAGCCCGTTGCTTCACGGCCTTTGCCCTTCAGAGTCATTGGGTAGCCATCCATAACCGTAGCAGCCGCTGCCGAGGTGCCGGGGATATTGGCCAGAGAAGCTGTGATGCCGCCGGAGCTCATGGATCCTACCAGAATACCGATCAGCAGGGCCAGGCCCTGAATCTGTGGCATCCGGTAAATGAGGCCCAACACCAGAGCCATGCCCATGGTGGCACCCAGGCCGGGAATGACGCCGATGATGTAACCCAGTACAACGCCCAGGAACAGCGTAACCAGAACAACGGGAGAGGTGAAGATCGTGGTCAACATTTCAGGCAGGTTGCCCCACTCCTGAATCATTGCTAGCATGGTAAGCAACCCCCTTTCAAGGCAGACGCAGCTGGATGGTCTTGGGCAGAACCACCAGTGCGAGTACGACGAACAGCGCGGCGATCACCAGCAGGTACCAGGGCTTCTTCTTGCCCCAGTTCAGGTAGAACAGGATCACAACACTGTAAACGATGGTAGGGATCGTGAAGTTGATAAAATAAACTGCCAGAGTGTAGGCAGAAACGATCAAAGTTACGATGCCGACTCGGGTCCACTCCTGCCGGCTCAGCTTGCTGGAGGGACGCTTGCCCTTCAGCTGACTGGTAAACATGATGAGGCCGAGAATGATGATGGCGCTGGCGCAGACAATGGGGAAGAACTTAGCCTGCGTCAGGGCGTTGACCCAGGGAATACTCTGCTTCACCGGGTTATTGTTGATAGACAATGCCAGTCCCAGGAACACGACGCCCACGATGATGATAACGAGGCCTTCCAGGGCGTCCGTCAGTTTCTTGCGCGGCATAATACACCTCCTGTGTAGGTCGTTCTCCCGGGGACCGCAGAATGCGGCCCCCGGGCAAACGTTAAATTGCTTTAGTCAGAGATCAGTTGCTTTTCAGATCGAACTCAGAGCCGTTTCAGACTCAGGGCCAGGGATTGACGTCGGCCAGATCCAGGGCGGCATAGTCGAACTCGTCGGGGGTGGGGATGCCCAGGCCATCGGGAGTGATGCCCTCGGCGGCCAGGCCCTGCTCATACAGAGTCCAGGCGTACAGGGACTGAGCCTGAGCCATCATCTGGTCCACTTCCTCGCCGGTGATGCAGACGGGCAGCATACCCAGCTCCTCAGCATAGGCCTTGAACTCGTCGGTGTTCACAGCATACTCGAAAGCTTCCTTGAAGGCGGCAACAGCCTGAGGATCGGTGTCTCTGGGCAGAGCCATGCCGTAGTAACCCAGAGCGGAGGCGTTGGCAGCGGCATCGGGATACAGGTCATGCAGGGAGGGAACCATGTAGGTGCCGTCGGGGCTGGTGATCTCCATCTCCTCGGTGCTGACGGAGCCCAGGCAGATCAGGTCGCCGCTCTCCAGCAGGTCCTTCACGTCGCCCACAGAGGCCCAGACCCAGTCGATCTCGCCGGCCATGACGTTGGTAGCAGCTTCACGGCCGCCGCTGAAGGGAACAGCGATGGCGTCAACGCCGGTGGCGTCCAGCAGCATCTGGCCGGACAGGTGGATGGCGGAGCCGATACCGGCATTGCCCCACTTCATCTGGCCGGGGTTGGCCTTGGCAGCCTCGATGACCTCATCCAGGGTGGTGAAGCCGGAGTTCTTGGAAACGGAGAAGCAGAAGGGGGACTGAACGGCAGCGAAGGCGTAGAAGTCGCTCCAGTCGATGTCCTCGGTATAGCCCAGGGTGCCCCAGCTGCCGGGAGCGGGCAGCAGGTAACCAACAGCCTGCAGGCCCTCGCCGGTGGACTCGTTCAGGACCTTCAGGCCTGCAACGGAGGCGGAACCGCCGGTGACGTTGACGCAGTTGGAGTTGCAGCCCAGCTGCTCAGCCATGATGACGGACACCTTACGAACGATGTTGTCAGAGGTGCCGCCTGCGGAGTAGGCGATGACGGAGGTCAGGACGCCGTTGGCGGGATACTCATAATCGTCCTGGACGGTCTCGGTGGCCTCTTCCTTGGTCTCTTCGGTCTTGGTCTCTTCCTTCTTGCTGCCGCCGCAGCCGACCAGACCCAGTGCCATGATGAGCACTAACAGCATTGCCAGATATTTCTTCATTTCTCTTTCCTCCTTGTTTTATCGTGCCCCTTCGGGCAAACTCAATTCTTTTACGGCGCATCCGCGCCGGGGATCACGGGTTCTGTGCCTCCCTGAAGGCCTTTACCTCAGCCTGCGCGGCCTTCACCACGGCACCCAGATCAGACATCATGTAGATAATACCATAACCTCTGTCATAAAGCTTCTGGGCTGCCTGCGCGTTGGGGGCCACGGTGCCCAGGAACTTGCCGGTGGGCAGCACTGCCTCCTCGATCCTGCGGATGGCCTCCTGCACCTCGGGATGGGCGGGATTGGCCAGATGGCCCATGGAGGTGGCCAGATCGGCAGGGCCGATGAAGATGCCGTCCACGCCCTCCACGTTGACGATCTCATGGATGTTCTCCACACCCAGAGGCGTCTCAATGGCGATGAGGACCATTAGTTCCCGGTTTGCAACAGGGAAGTAATCATCCTTGTTCATGCCGTAGTTGATGGCGCGGTGGCTCATGGCGATGCCGCGGACGCCCTGCATGGGATACTTGCAGTAGCGGACAGCCGCCTCGGCCTCCTCCTTCGTCTGCACGTAGGGAACATGGATGCCGTAAGCACCGGTATCCAGCACCTGCTTGCACCAAACGATGTCATTCCAGGGGATCCGCACGAAGGGAACGCAGTCGGTGCCCTTGGTGGCCTGGATCATGGAAATGACCTGAGGCAGGGTGACGTGGGCGTGTTCCATATCGATGACCATCACGTCGAAGCCGGCTTCGGCAATGATCTCGGCACTGAGGTTGCTGCCCAGCTGGTTCCACGCGGCAGAGACTTTCTCACCCCGTCTCAGTCTTTCCAGAATCGTGGTGTCCAGAAATTTCTTGCTCATGCTTTTCACCTCCTTTCATCCAACTCTTCCACTTCACTTATGCCAGACGCTCAATGCCGATCTGATCGGCATAGTCGTTCAGCTTCTTCAGATCGCCTGCGGAGATGGGGATCCCGTTGGCCTTGCGGTCCTGCGTCGTCTTCCACTCCAGCTGGCCGGGAAGCAGCAGTTCCTCCACATCCGCCTTCTTCTTGACCTTCTTAAAGTCCTCCACATACTGAGCCACCCGGGCATCC
>JAFXCU010000214.1 GCA_017521345.1 Ruminiclostridium sp.
CGGTGTCACCCACGGGCCAGACCACGTTCAGGGCCTCGTCCAGATAGACCCCCTTGGCCCCCTGGGCCTCCAGCCATGCCTTGCAAAATGTGGCCCGCTCCTCCTCGTGGTTGGAGGGGGCGGGGATCTGGGCCAGGGTCAGCAGGAGCTCATAGGCTTCCTCTTGGTGGTCTTCAATATAAGAAAGTATGGAAGGTGTCAGTTCCATAGGGGACACTCCTTTTTCGTTGCTGTTCCCATTATACCATGCAAGGTTTCCTCCTTCAAGGAGAGGAATTTTGACGGACTGGGGAATAGAATGGGGAGGGAAAGGGGATGACGACCATGAAACGACTGTACCTCTGGATGAACCGACAGATGAAGTGGGTGGCTGTGGCCTTTCTGGGCTTGGCTGTCCCTGCCATGATCCTGCCGGATCTGTTCCTGCCTATGGTGGGCATGGTGGTGGCGATTTCCTTTTTCTTTGGGATAGGGGATCACCTGACCGGTTGGTGGGAGGAGATCAAAGATGACCTTCCAGATACATGAATCCCGGACGACCTTTCTTTTTGGATTAAGATAACAGGACTTCACATTTCTGTGAAGTCCTGTTTTTATGCAGAGAATATCATATGGAGGAGTAGTATGATTTATGTGGTAAAGCGGGGTACTCTCTGTCTCGAATCGCCCGGGACTACGGCACCTCTGTGGCCCGGCTCCGCAGTGACAACGGCCTGTTGGCCGACCAGCCCCTGGTGCCGGGTCAGGCCCTGGTGGTGCTGATCCCGGAGGAGATCTACACCGTCCGGCCGGGAGACGGCCTTTACAGCATCTCCGTCCGGACTGGCATGTCCATCCAGGAGCTCATTCGATTGAACCCTGTCCTGGTCCAGGAAACTGTCCTGCGGGCAGGGGAGGTGCTGGCCCTTAGCTTCCGGGATGAGGGGGAACGGCTGGGGCCCTTTGCCGTCAACGGCTACGCCTATCCTCACATCCGGCAGGGGGTCCTCCGGCAGGCTATGCCATTTCTCACGGATCTGTCCGTGTTTTCCTATGGATTTCGGGAGGATGGAAGCCTGATCCCCACGCCTGATAAGGGGCTGCTGTCCGAGGCACGGCAGTTCGGAACGAATGCATCCCTGGTGCTCACCTCCATAGATGAAACGGGGCATTTTTCCACCCAGCGGGCAGCCCGGCTGTTCCGGGACAGGACCCTCCAGGACAGAGTCCTGGAAAACCTGATCCAGGTGATGCGGACGAAAGGGTATCGCATTCTTGATTCAGATTTCGAGTATATCCAGGAGGAGGACAGCCAGGCTTACTTCGGCTTTCTGCGCCATGCCCGGGACCGACTGCACGAGCAGGGTTTCCGTCTCCATGTGGATCTGGCGCCCAAGACTTATGCCGACCAACCGGGGCTTTTGTATAGAGCGCATAACTATTCTGTCATTGGAGAAATCGCCGACCAGGTCCTGCTTATGACCTACGAGTGGGGGTACGCCTACGGTCCACCCATGGCGGTGGCGCCCCTGCCCCAGGTGGAGCGGGTCCTGCGATATGGGATTTCTGAGATCCCGCCGGGTAAGATCCAAATGGGGATCCCCAACTATGGCTACGACTGGACCCTGCCCTATGACAAGGAACGGCGGGCGATGACCGTGGGCAATCAGGAGGCGGTTTTGCTGGCATCCCGCATGGGAGCGGAGATCCAATTTGATGAATCGGCCCAGGCTCCCAGCTTTCAATATACCCTGGATGGGGTCTCCCATGTGGTCTGGTTTGAGGATGCCAGGAGCATCCTGGCCAAGCTCCGGCTGGCGGATTCTATGCATCTGGGCGGGCTGGGGTATTGGAACCTTCTCCGGCCATTTCCACAGAGTTGGGCCCTTCTGAGCCAGGTCCTGCCTGTGGGGAGAGAAAAGCAGGGGTGAAAATGAGAGGTTTATGCATTGTTATTCATTTTGACAAAAAGTAGCAAACTGTCATAAAATGACGGGAATCCTGCATGATGGTGCAAAATATATCAGATTGAACAAAGATTTTGGGGAGAAAATCTGTGGAATATAGGTGAATTGTAATGATATCTACCTTGCAATTTTGAAATAAATTATGTATAATAAGAGCTGTCAAGTTCGAAGACAAGTATTGTATTCGGAAAGATTTAGTAATAAGGAGGATAATCCAAGATGAAAAGAAAGATTCTTGCACTGACCATGGCAGCTGTTATGGCTCTGGGCCTGTGTGCCTGCGGCGGCGGTTCCGGCGGCGAGGCTCCCGCTGAAGAGGGCGGCGCTGTCACCCTGAACATGGCTACCGGCGGCACTTCCGGCACCTACTACGGTTTCTCCGGCGTTGTTGCTCAGGTCCTGAACGAGAAGCTGGCCGACACTCTGACCATCAATGTCGAGTCCACCGGCGCTTCCGCAGCCAACATCGACCTGGTTGACCTGGGTTCCGACCAGCTGGCTATCGTCCAGAACGACGTTATGTACTATGCATACTCCGCAACCGACATGTATGCAGAGAAGACCCCCTATGAGTCCTACTCCGCAGTCATGTCCTGCTATCCCGAGTATGTCCAGATCATTGCCAACAAGAGCATC
>JAFXCU010000215.1 GCA_017521345.1 Ruminiclostridium sp.
AGTATGCCTTTGAGAAACACAAGGGCTACCCCACCAAGCTCCACTATGAGCGCCTGCGGGAGCACGGCCCCAGCCCCATCCACCGCCTGACCTTCCTGAAGAAGCTGTGAGGGGCGGGGATCGGACCGCCCTGGGACTCTGGGGCGAGGAGCAGGCCGCCCGCTGGTTAAAGTGGCGGGGGTATCGCATTCTGGAGACCCGCTACCGCTGCCGGGAGGGAGAGATCGACCTGGTGGCCCAGCGTGGGAATTTTCTCTGCTTTGTGGAGGTCAAGCTCCGCAAGGACAACAAAATGGCCGAGGCCCGGGAGTTTGTCACCCCGGCCAAGCAGCGGAAGGTGCGCACCGCCGCCATGTACTACTTAATGGAACACCCCGCCGACAAGCAACCCCGCTTTGATGTGGTGGAGGTCTATGCGCCCCAAGGACAAGAAACCCGCAGACCGGTGATCCGTCACTGGCCCAATGCGTTTTGAACAATACTCTACAGAAAGGTCTGTATTACCCATGAATTATGTCAGCACCAGAAACAAGACTGTCAGCCTGACTGCCAGCCAGGCCATTGCCCAGGGTCTGGCCCGGGACGGCGGCCTTCTGACCCCCGAGGTCTTCCCCAAGATCACCCCCGAGATGCTGGAGGACTGGAGAGGCAAGACCTACGGCCAGCGTGCCGTGGCCCTGATGAAGCTCTTCCTGGAGGACTTCTCCGAAGAGGAGCTCACCGCCTTTACCCAGGCCGGTTACTCTGCGCAGAAGTTTGACGACAGCCGTGTGGCCCCCCTCCACCAGCTGGATGACAACACCCACTGCCTGGAACTGTGGCACGGTCCCACCTCCGCCTTTAAGGACATGGCCCTGCAGATCCTGCCCCACCTGCTCTCTGCCTCCCTGGTGAAGACCAATGAGGACAAGACCGTCTGCATCCTGGTTGCCACCTCCGGCGACACCGGCAAGGCCGCCCTGGAGGGCTTCAAGGACGTGGACCGCACCAAGATCCTGGTCTTCTATCCCACCGGTGGCGTCTCCCAGGTCCAGGAGCTCCAGATGAAGACCCAGGAGGGCAATAACGTGGGTGTCTGCTCGGTCTACGGCAACTTCGACGATGCCCAGACCGGCGTGAAGATCCTCTTCTCCGACGAGAAGCTCCGGGTCGACCTGGCCCAGCGGGGCTACTTCCTGTCCTCTGCCAACTCCATCAACTGGGGCCGCATCCTGCCTCAGCTGGTCTACTACATCTCCGCCTACTGCGACCTGCTCAACGAGGGCAAGATCCAGATGGGCGACAAGGTGAACTACTGCGTTCCCACCGGCAACTTTGGCAACATCCTGGCCTGCTGGTATGCCGGTCAGATGGGTCTGCCCGTGGGCAAGCTCATCTGCGCCTCCAACAGCAACAACGTCCTCACCGAGTTCCTGGAGACCGGTGTGTACAACAAGAACCGCACCTTCTACACCACCATGTCCCCCTCCATGGACATCCTGGTGTCCAGCAACCTGGAGCGTCTGCTCTTTGCTCTGACCGGGCAGGACGACCAGGCCGTGGCAGGCTACATGAAGCAGCTCAACGAGACCGGCCGCTACGAGGTCTCCGAGGACCTGAAGGCTAAGCTGAAGGACCACTTCTACGGCGGCTTCTGCGATGAGACCAAGACCGGCCAGATCATCGAGAAGGTCTGGAAGGAGCACAACTACCTGATCGACCCCCACACCGCCGTGGCCTACCAGGTCATGGAGGATTACCGGAAGGCCTCCGGGGACGAGACCACCACCGTTTTCGTCTCCACCGCATCCCCCTTCAAGTTCTGCGACAACGTCCTCAAGAGCCTGGGCGTGGCAGAAGTGAAGGAGGGCCTGGACGCCCTGGATCAGCTCAACGAAGTCTCCGGCCGTCCCGCTCCCGTGCCTCTGGCCTCCCTGCGGAACAAGCCCGTCCGTTTCGAGGGCTCCGTGGAGAAGGAGAAGATGATGGACGTGGTGCTGGACTTCCTGAAATAAGACTTTCGAAAAAGGCAGAGCCTTTTCCGAAAGTGTGGGATTGCGGCCTGCTGCGCGCGCCCTTTGGGCACACTGGCAGTCCGAGAAGTGTTTTCCGGCACGCGCATGTCGCGCCGGAAAACAGACTTGATTATATTTCGCCGCTGCGGCGGCGAAACTCTGCGAGGCATTTAGAACATGAGAAACGAGGTGATGGAATGGCTCTGTATGTGATCGGCGACACCCACCTGTCCCTGGGCAGCAGCAAGCCCATGGACGTCTTCGGCGGCGCCTGGGAGGGCTATGTGGAAAAGCTCACCGAGGGCCTTTCCGTCCTGACCGACCAGGACACCCTGGTCATTGCCGGGGATGTGTCCTGGGGTATGAGCCTGGAGGAGTCCGAGAAGGACTTTGCCTGGCTCAACAGCTGGTCGGGGCAGAAGATCCTTCTCAAGGGCAACCACGACTACTGGTGGAACACCGCCAGCAAAATGAACCGGTTCTTCCAGGAGAAGGGCTTTGACACCCTCCATATCCTCCACAACAACTGCTACCACTACGGGGATTTCGCCCTCTGCGGCACCCGGGGCTGGTTCTATGAGGAGGAGCAGGAGGGCCAGAACGCCAAGGTCTTCAACCGGGAACTCCAGCGCCTGGAGACCTCTCTCAAGGCGGCAGGGGAGGCCGAGAAGCTGTGCTTCCTCCACTACCCCCCTTACTACACAGGTTACACCTGTGACCCCATCCTGGAGCTGCTGGAGAAATACCGGGTGAAAACCTGCTATTACGGCCATCTCCATGGGGGCAGCCACCGGCTGGCCATCCAGGGAGAACGGGGCGGCGTGGCCTACCGCCTCATTTCGGCTGATTTTTTGAAATTTCGTCCGGAAAAAATCATGGAATGATGAAAAAAAGTCTGGTAATTCCGTTGAAAATCTGATATCATAGGCTGAGTATACTGCAATACCATGCCCTCATTGTGTTTTTGTATGAGCTTGAGGGTATTTTACAGGAGGAAAATCGACATGATTGTCAAGAGCGTTGTTGAAAACAAAGAAAAGTATGAAGTCGAACTCATCGTGGAAGTCTCCGCTGAAGAGTTTGAGGCTGGCCTGAACAAGGTCTACCTGAAGAACCGCGGCAGCATCAACGTCCCCGGCTTCCGTAAGGGCAAGGCTCCCCGTAAGGTCATCGAGGGTATGTACGGCGCAGGCGTCTTCTATGAAGAGGCTCTGGAGCTGGTCTATCCCGAGGCTTGCAACGCAGCCATCGCTGAAAAGGGCCTGGACCACGTGGCTCCCCCCCAGGTCGAGATCCTGACCCTGGGCAAGGAAGGCTTCTCCTTCAAGGCTCTGGTCACCGTTCGTCCCGAAGTCACCCTGAAGCAGTACAAGGGCCTGGAGGCAGACAAGGTCCTGCCCACCGTTACCGAGTCTGCTGTTGACAAGGAGCTGCAGGTCTATGTGGACCGCGCTACCCAGCTGGTGGCTGTGGACCGCGCAGCTGAGCTGGGCGACACCGCTGTCATCGACTATGTCGGCCTGAAGGACAACGTTCCCTTCGCAGGCGGCACCGCACAGGACTACGGCCTGGAGCTGGGCTCCGGTTCCTTCATCCCCGGCTTCGAGGATGGCGTTGTTGGCATGAAGGCCGGCGACATCAAGGACATCGAGCTGACCTTCCCCGCTGAGTACCATGCAGAAGAGCTGGCTGGCGCAGCTGTCGTCTTCCAGGTCAAGTGCAAGGAAGTCAAGGCAAAGCAGCCCCCCGTTCTGGACGACGAGTTCGCTAAGGACGTCTCCGAGTTCGACACCCTGGAAGAGTTCCGCGCAAGCCTGAAGGAGAAGGTCATCGACCGCAACATGCAGCAGTCCGAGGCTCAGTTCCGCCAGGCACTGCTGGGCCAGCTGTGCGACCAGATCGACATCGAGCTGCCCGCAGGCATGATCGAGACCCAGGTCGACCGCTTTGTTGACAACTATGCCGCTCGTCTGGAGCAGCAGGGCATCACCATGGACATGTACATGCAGTACATGAACATCGACATGGCTAAGATCCGTGAGGACCTGCGCGAGCCCGCTATCCTGCAGACCAAGCAGCAGCTGGCTCTGGATGCTGTCGCTGCCGCTGAGGGCATCGTCATCTCCGACGAAGATGTGGAAGCTGAGATCAAGAAGGCAGCCATGAACCTGGGCGTCCCCTACGAGAGAGTTGCTGAGGGTCTGGACCGCGACAACCTGAAGAAGGACCTGGCCCGCGACAAGGCTATGGCTGTGGTGGCTGAGAACGCCAAGGCCAAGATGGTCGAGGTTGCTGACAACGGCGAGGTCGAGATCACCGAGATCACCAAGGAAGAGGTCGAGGCTGAGAAGGCAGAAGAGAAGCCCAAGAAGAAGACCACCCGCAAGA
>JAFXCU010000216.1 GCA_017521345.1 Ruminiclostridium sp.
CCTGATGCCAGCATTTGCCGAATCTGCTCCAGAAGATGCTGCTTCTTTTGATATTGTCTCGACATAAAATTACCCCCTGATGTAATTATCCTACATCAGGGGGTGTTTTGTCTATTGTCCGTTTTTTATGGTTCAGTCCAAGAAATCCCGGAGGTCACTTTTCGGGGGTTGCCCCCCCATTCATCAAATGGTAAAGCTTAAAGGAAATTGATTGGATGACATCTACAGTGTAGCACACCCACACCATCCTGTACACTTCAATTTCAGTTCAATTTTTCACCAGCTTGTAGAACGTCCCCCGCTTCAACCCGGTCAGCCTCATAGCCTCCACAGCAGTTATCTCCCCGGCTCTCCATCTGGCGGTCACGGTGTCGAAGTTCTCAGGCTTGACGGCTTTAGGACGGCCCAGGTGCTTACCTTTGGCTTTGGCAGCAGCGATCCCCTCTGCTTGTCGCTGTCTGATCGTTTCCCGCTCCTGCTGTGCGATAGTCCCCAGGACTTCAATCAGAATGTTGTTCACCATATCCAGCACCCATTCCTGTCCCGGCGGGTAGTCAAGCATGGTGGTGGGCAAGTCCAGCACCTTCACCCGGATACCGTTGTCATGGAAGTATTGTAGCTCGTTCTTAATGTCGGCCTTATTCCTGCTCAGTCTGTCCAGGGACTTCACAACCAGAGTGTCACCCCGGCGTAACAGTGTCGTTTTCAATGCCGTGTATCCAGCTCTGTCCAAATCCTTGCCAGACCGCTTGTCCGTGATAATGTCCCGCTCGGTTGCACCCATAGCCTCAAAGGCCGTTATCTGGCGGTCAAGGTTCTGCTCCTGACTGCTGACACGGGCATAGTAAAAAGTTCTGCTTTCCATGAAAAAGCCCCCTCTCTGTTCTGTTTCCAGATTACCAGAGAGGGAGCCGTTTGCACACTTCAATTATCCATAAACGATGTTCAATTTTTGGATATGTCCAAAAATCAGCAGATTGTGCTACTCAGCCGGGAAAATGCGCATTTTCTCAGGTGTTGCCAAACGTGTGCTTTTAGAAACTCCTCCGTCCTAATTTACTGGACAGCCAAAAACTTATCCCACCGTAGCAGGAGCCAAACCAGGGGCCGAACGCCTCACACTTTAACCAACTAAAGCAAATTGCGGTTCACTTTCAGAGAGTCGCAGAAAAGTGGATGAAACCACCCTTTTCCACCTCTCCACCTCATCTGCAAATCTCAAGCCTTGCACCCTCCTCTCACCACTCCACCTGGAGCAATCAGAGCAACGCACAAGACTATATGCCTCACCTTTTGCTGGACGCAGAACCGCAAATGGTGTAAATTAGTGTTGAAAGAACCATATCAAGCACTTTGGTGTAAGTTTGGTGTGAATCTCATTTTCCCTATCTTTCAACACAGCCACCATCTCGGAGAAAACCCTTGAAAATCAAGGACTTTTTGCACCCCACCTGTGGTGGTTGAATCTAAACGTGAAATGTTGTATAATATTATGCTGTATTTCACAAGTCTTTTTTTCGGAGGAATCGCCATGAAAGTGCTTCACCTCATCAGCGGCGGCGACACCGGCGGCGCAAAGACCCATGTCCACACCCTGCTGGCCGGTCTCACATCCCGGATCCAGGTCAAAATGGTCTGCTTCACCGACGGCCCCTTCACCCAGGAGGCCCGGGAGCTGGGCATCGACACCGAGGTCATCCCGGACAAGAACCTTCAGTCCGCCCTTAAAAAGCTGGTCGCCATGGTCCAGGCCGATGGCTACGACATCATCCACAGCCACGGTTCCCGAGGCAATATGATGGCCGCCCTCCTGGCCCACAAGACTGGTCTGCCCGCGGTGTCCACCGTCCACAGCGACTATCGACTGGACTACCTGGGACGCCCTTTATCCCGTCTGACCTACGGCACCATCAACACCCTGGCCCTGCGGAAGCTCAAGTACCGCATCGGCGTGTCCGACGCTATGGTGGACCTGCTCATCAGCCGGGACTTTGACCCGGAGCGGCTCTTTGCCATCTACAACGGCCTGGACTTCACCCCCCGGACCCCCACCATGGACCGGGCCGAGTACTTCCGCTCGGTAGGTCTGGAAGCCGACGAGACCTGCGTGGTGGCCGGCATCGCCGCCCGTCTGAATCCCGTCAAGGACATTGCCACCCTCATCCGTGGCTTTGCCATGGCCCACCAGGACTTCCCCAAGCTGCGGCTCCTCATCGCCGGTGACGGCGACGAGATGGACAACCTGAAGGCCCTGGCCGCCGAGCTGGGAGTCTCCAAAGAGGTCTGCTTTTCCGGGTGGGTCTCCGACACCGATTCCCTCTACCACGCCATTGATATCAACACCCTGACCTCCATCTCTGAGACCTTCCCCTATGCCCTGACCGAGGGCGCAAGAGCAGGTCTGCCTACAGTGAGCAGCCAGGTGGGCGGTGTGTCCTACCTCATCGACCACGGCTCCAACGGTTTCCTTTTCCAGCCCGGTGATGCCAAGGCTCTGGCCGGTCACCTGCTGACTCTGGCAAAAGATGCTGACCTGCGCAAGACCATGGGCCGCCGTCTCTACGAGAAGGCCGACCGGGAATTCTCCATCGAGGCCACCATCCAGCGGCAGCTGGACATCTACGAGACCATCCTCCGGTACGAAAAGAAGGGCCGGGACCAGGTGGTCATCTGCGGCGCCTATGGCCGGGGCAACGCCGGTGACGACGCTATCCTTCTGGCCATCCTCACCGAGCTGCGGACCATCGACCCGGACCTGTCCTTCCAGGTCTTCTCCCGTAAGCCCGAGGAGACCCGGATGACCTACCGGGTGAACTCCTTCTACATCTTCAATCTCTTTCAGGCCATCCGCAACTTTAAGCGGGCCAAGCTGTCCATCAATGGCGGCGGCTCCCTGATGCAGGACGTGACCAGCTCCCGGTCCCTGTGGTTCTACCTGTGGACCCTGGCCTCCGCCAAGCGCCACGGCTGCCCGGTCATCATGTACGGCTGCGGCATCGGCCCCATCAAGGGTCAGGGAAACCGCACCCGGGCCGCCAAGATCATCAACAGATACGTGGATGCCATCACTCTCCGTGACCCCAACTCCCTGAAGGAGCTGGAGTCCATGGGGGTCACCAACCCCAAGATCTCTCTGGCGGCCGACACCACGGTCATCCTCCCCCCTGCCGCCCCAGATGTGCTGGACGGCATCCTGGAAAGCCACGGCATCCCTGCCGACGGCCAGTATGTGGGCTTTGCCCTGCGGCCCTGGCCCAACTTTGAAGAAAAGCTGGACCATATCGCTGCCGCCGCCGACTACGTCTATGAACAGTACGGTATGACTCCCGTCTTCTTCCCCCTGGAGCCCCGGCTGGACCTGGAGGCCTCCAAGCGGGTCATGGCCAGGATGAAGGCCCCCCATCATCTGCTCACCGGACACTTCACCGCCGGGCAGACCATCGGCATCCTCTCCCGGATGAAGGTGGTGGTCTCCATGCGCCTGCACGGCCTCATCTTCTCCGCCAGCCAGGGTGTCCCCCTGGTGGGCATCGTCTACGACCAGAAAGTCAGTTCCTTCCTGTCCTACATCGGTCAGGATCTCTATGAGGACCTGAATGCAATTTCTGCCGAAAGCCTCTGCAGCCTCATCGATCAGGCTGTGGAACGGGGTAAGGACCCGGACTTCCTGTCCGAGAGCGTGGAAAAGCTCAGACGGATGGAGGAGGTCAACCGGCAGGTTGTGGAAGAATTCGTCAAAAAGAATTGAGAACAAAAAATAAGGTTCCCTCTCGGGAACCTTATTTTTTATTCTTTTTCCGTTTCTTCCACCAGCTTGGTCAGGGCCCCCTGGAAGGACTGGGCGTGCTGTTCCGTCTGGGTAAAGGCCGCCCGGATGGCGTACAGCTGGCTCTCCGCCCCCTGGATGGAGGTGCGCAGATCCTGCTGGAGGGTGTCGCACCGGGCCTGGACATCCAGCACCCAGCGGATGACTTCGGCACGAATTTCGGCCGCCCGGACCTGGGCATCCTGGATGGTGATCTGGGCCCGCTCGTGGGCGGCCACCTCAATGTCACCGGCGGTGTCCTTGATCCGCTTCCAGGACTCGGCACCGGGCTCCAGCTGGCTGATCTGCTGTTTCAGTTCCTCTGCCTGAGCCTGGGCCTGGGCAAGCTGGGCATCCTTTTCTGCCAACTGTTCCTGCAGCCGGGCCAGTTCCTCCTCCAGTCCCTTCTGGACGTCGGAGGTCTCAGCTTCCCGGTTTTCCAGCAGAGCCAGACGGTTCTCCGCCCGGGCACGGGCAGCCCGTTCCTCTTCCAGAGAGGCCAGCAGAGCGGCCTTCTCCGCCTCCTGGGCGGCCCGCTCTTCCTGCCGCTCAACGGACATTTTTTCCAGATAGTCCAGCACATCCTGACGGTGAAAGCCGCCGAAGGCCGCACTGCGGAACTGACCTGCCTTTTCACTCATATCGCAATCCTCCTAAAAAGGAATCTTTCCTCTCGAATTGGTCACATTTTAGCATATCTCGCCTGGCAACACAATGTTTTTCCCGAAAAAAGGCCAGTCACCACAGGAATGGGATCAGCCGGTATCTCACCTTTTGCAGGTAGGCCGGATATCCCGCCAGCTCCTGTGTCAGGAATGCCTCCTCGCTCTTGATCCGCCGGGCGATCAGGAAGGGGTAAGCCAGAAAGATCACAAAGGCATGGAGAGAGCCCAGGATCAGAGGGATGGACAGGAAGAGAAGCAGGGTGGCACTGTACATAGGGTGACGGACCATGCCGTACAGCCCGGTGTCAATGACCCGCTGTCCCTCCTGGACCTCCACCGTTCTGGACAGATAGGTGTTCTCCCGCAGGACCTCGGCATATAGGAGATATCCCAGCAGGAAAGCCACGGCGGCACCGATGGAGACACCGGCAGGCAGCTGATACCACCCGAACCGAACAGTCAGCCCCGCAGCCCCAAAGCCAGCCAGGAACATAAGGCCGCTGAGCTTGATCACAAGGCTCTGCTCTCCCAGTTTTTCCTTGGCGTTCAGTCGTTTGCGTAAAAGGTCCGGGTTTTTGACCATCATCACGATGCCGGCAAAGAACATGGGGACGAAAATGACTCCCATGAACAGCCAGCCGTTCCAAAACCGGAAGGTCCCCGCCGTTCCGAAGATCAATACCCCCACCAGGACCACACCCAGCAGGTATTTCGTGATGGCCTGCAGGAATAATTTCTTTGTCATGGGAACACCTCCAAATCTCAAAGGTCTTATCTTTGCATTTTATTATACAGAATCCTTCCTCTGTAATCAACAGGCCGGAAAAGTGTTTCCGGAGGACCGGATATCACGTTGACGGAATGTGTTTGTAATGTTATAATAGTATGATTTTATACTAGTTTTTAACAAAATGCCTTAAAAAGCATTTTGTTAGCCGCACCCATTGCGGCTTGCGGCTTTCGCCGCAAAAAACGACGTGCAATATATTTCCTGCCGCCAAGGGCGGCATGCCATTGAAGTGGCACGATAAAATGATTCAATCATTTTATCGCGAAATGTATTATATCGGTATTTTACGACAGCCTTCTCCGGAGGGCCTCGAATGAATAAAAAGGGGAATGCATATGTGGGCATCTACTGGTTGGAAAGACTATGAACTGCTGGACTGCGGCAGAGGTGAAAAGCTGGAGCGTTGGGGTAAATATACCCTGGTCCGTCCGGACCCTCAGGCCATCTGGAACACCCCTCGCCGTCATCCCGGCTGGAAGAAGTTTGACGCAAAGTACGCCCGTTCCAACACCGGCGGCGGCCAGTGGGTCAAGAAGGAACTGCCCGAGCGCTGGCAGGTGAAGTACAAGGAGCTGACCCTGAACGTCAAGCCCATGAACTTCAAGCACACCGGTATCTTCCCGGAGCAGGCCGCCAACTGGGACTTCGCCATGGACCAGATCCGCAACGCCGGCCGGCCTGTGAACGTCCTGAACCTCTTTGCCTACACCGGCGCTGCCACTGTGGCCTGCGCCGCTGCGGGTGCCTCCGTCTGCCACGTAGACGCCGCCAAGGGCATGGTGTCCTGGGCAAGAGAGAACGCCAAGAGCTCCGGCCTGGAGGATGCACCCATCCGCTGGATCGTGGACGACTGCGCCAAGTTCGTGGAGCGTGAGATCCGCCGGGGCCGCCGCTACGACGCAGTCATCATGGACCCCCCCTCCTACGGCAGAGGTCCCTCCGGCGAGATCTGGAAGCTGGAAGAAAACCTCTATCCCTTCCTGGAACTGGTGGTGGGCGTTCTGTCCGACACCCCCCTGTTCTTTATCATCAACTCCTACACCACCGGTCTGGCACCTTCCGTGCTGACCTACATGATGGAGACCCTGATCTCCAAGAAGTACGGCGGCCACACCGTCAGCGACGAGCTGGGCCTGCCTGCCACCGACAGCGGTCTGGTCCTGCCCTGCGGCGCAGCCGGACGCTGGACCTCCGGCCGCTGAAGACGAGGAAACAGCTATGAGCGCAATTATCAAAGCAGAAAACCTGACCTTTCAATATGCAGATGAGCCCGCCGGGAATCCTCCGGTCCTCCAGAACATCGACCTGGAGATCGAGGCCGGTTCCTTCGTGGTCATCCTGGGCCACAACGGCTCGGGCAAATCCACCCTGGCCAAGCACTTCAACGCCCTGCTGACCCCCACCGAGGGCAAGCTCTGGGTGGACGGACTGGACACCTCTGACCCGGACAAGCTCCTGGAGATCCGGGGCAAGGTGGGCATGGTCTTCCAGAACCCCGACAACCAGATCGTTGCCAGCGTGGTGGAGGAGGACGTGGCCTTCGGCCCTGAGAACCTGGGCGTCCCCCCGGCTGAGATCCGGGAGCGGGTGGACCGGGCCCTGAAGATGGTGGGCATGTATGACATGCGGGAGCACTCCCCCCACCTTCTCTCCGGCGGACAGAAGCAGCGTGTGGCCATCGCCGGCATCATCGCCATGATGCCCCGGTGCATCGTCCTGGACGATGCCACCGCCATGCTGGACCCTGTGGGCCGCCGTGAGACCGTGGACACCATCAAGGAACTCAACGAAAAGTACGGCATCACCGTGGTCCTCATCACCCACCACATGGACGAGGCTGCCCAGGCCCAGCGCCTGGTGGTCATGGCCGGAGGCCGGATCATCGACGACGGCCCTCCCAAGGAGGTCTTCCAGCATGTGGATACCCTCCGGGCCGCTGGCCTGTCCGTCCCTGAGTCCGTGGCCCTGCTCTACGAGCTGCGGCAGGAGGGCTTCAATGTCCCTCTGGATGCCCTCAGCGACGAGGAATGCGCCGCTGTGCTGACCGAACTGCTCAGCAAGTGACCTCCGGTTCCCGCTCGGACCCGAGAGCCTACAACGAAAAATGAGGAATGCAACGTGGAACCCATTATCGAAATCAAAAACCTGACCCATATCTACAGTCCCAACACTCCCTTTGAGCAGAAGGCCCTGGACAACATCGACCTGACCATCTACCGAGGGGAGTACCTGGGCATCATTGGCCGCACCGGCTCGGGCAAGTCTACCCTGATCCAGCATCTCAACGGCCTGATGAAGCCCTCCTCCGGACAGATCCTCTTTGAGGGCAAGGACATCTGGAGCAGCAAGGCCATGATCCATGACATCCGCTACCAGGTGGGCCTGGTCTTCCAGTACCCCGAGTACCAGCTCTTCGAGGAGACCGTCTACAAGGACATCGCCTACGGCCCCCGGAACATGAAGCTCCCCGAGGAGGAAGTGGACCGCCGGGTCCGTCAGGCCGCCAAGTTTGCCGGTCTGTCTGACGCCGTGCTGGAGCGCTCCCCCTTCGAGCTCTCCGGCGGCCAGAAGCGCCGTGTGGCCATCGCCGGCGTCATCGCTATGGAGCCTAAGGTCCTGATCCTGGACGAGCCCACCGCCGGTCTGGACCCGGCAGGCGCCGCAGAGATCCTGTCCAACATTGAGGCCTACCGCAAGGCCAACAACGCCACCATCATCTTCGTGAGCCACTCCATGGAGGATGTGGCCCGCATCACCGACCGGCTGGTGGTCATCAGCAAGGGGACCCTGCCCTATGTGGGCACCCCCCACGAGGTCTTCTCCCACGGCGAAGACCTGGAACAGCTGGGCCTGGCCGTCCCCGCCATGAACCGGGTCTTCTCCCGGGTCCGTGCCATGGGGGTGGACATCGACCCCGCCGTCTACACTGTGGAGCAGGCCAAGGCCGCTTTCCTGGAGGCCTTTGGCAGAAAGGGGGATGCATAAATGGCACTGAAAGACATTACCCTGGGCCAGTACTTCCCGGGGCACTCCCTCATCCACCGTCTGGACCCCCGGTCCAAGCTCATCTTTACGGTGCTCTTCATCGTCATCATCTTCCTGTGTAAGGACCTGGTGTCCTACGGTCTGGTGCTGGGCTGCCTGCTGGTGCTCATCGGCATCTCCAAGGTCCAGCCCAAGGTCTTTGTCAAGGGTATGAAGCCGGTGGTCTTCATCGTGATCTGTACGGCCATCCTGAACCTGTTCTACACCGATGGCAACGTCCTGTGGAGCCTGGGCTTTCTGAAGATCACTGAGGAGGGTCTGTGGAAGGCCTTCTTCATGGTGCTTCGCATCCTGATGCTCATCTGCTCCACCCTGCTGCTGACCTACACCACCTCCCCCATCCTCCTGACCGACGGCCTGGAGCGGCTGCTGCGCCCCCTGAAGAAGGTGGGCTTTCCCGTCCATGAGCTGTCCATGATGATGAGCATCGCCCTGCGCTTTATCCCCACCCTCATCCAGGAGACCGACAAGATCATCAACGCCCAGAAGGCCCGCGGCGCCGACTTTGACAGCGGTAACCTGATGCAGAAGGCCAAGGCTCTGATCCCCATCCTGATCCCCCTGTTCATCTCCTCCTTCCGCCGAGCCGAAGAGCTGGCGGTCGCCATGGAGTGCCGCTGCTACCACGGAGACGAGGGCCGAACCAGCCTCCGCCAGCTGACCTTCCACGGCCGTGACTGGGGCTTCCTGTTCTTTACCGTCCTGCTGCTGGCCGCCGTTTGCGTCCTGCGCCGCTTCGGCCTGTAAGGAGGGTGCCCCATGCGAAACATTGCCCTGACCCTTATGTATGACGGCACACTCTACCACGGCTGGCAGGTCCAGAAGCGGGAGGTCACCGTGGCCGAGACCCTGGAAAAGGCCCTGGCCCACATCGTGAACCACCCGGTAAAGCTGGTGGGCGCCGGTCGGACCGACGCCGGTGTCCATGCTGAGATCTATGTGGCTAACTTCCGCACCACCTCCACCATCCCCTGTGACCGGCTCCCCCTGGCGGTGAACACCCGCCTGCCCGGAGACATCGTGGTCACCAACGCTGTGGAGGTCCCCGAGGAGTTCAACGCCATCGGCAGCTGCATCAAGAAGGAATACACCTACCGCATCTACAACTCCCGCATTCGCAACGCCTTTCTGGTGAATCGGGTGTGGTTCTACCCCAAGAAGCTGGACGAGACCGTCATGCAGCGGGCCGCCTCTCACTTTGTGGGCACCCATGACTTCGCCTCGGTCCGCTCTGTAGGCACCGAGACCAAGACCACCGTCCGCACCGTTCACTACTTCGACATCACCCGGGACGGGGACATGATCTCCTGCCGGGTGTGCGCCGACGGGTTCCTGTACAACATGGTCCGGGCCATGGTGGGCACCTGCGTCTACGCTTCCGAGGGAAAGATCCATCCCGATGACATCCCCGCCCTGCTGGAAGGCCGGAACCGGACCGATGCCGGTCCCACCGCTCCTCCCCAGGGCCTGTACATGACCAACCTCTGGTATCCCATTCCCGAGGTCCCCTATCCCAAACAGAGAGGTCTGTTATGAGCAAACTGCAAACCTTAAAAACCACACTGACCCAAAAACAGCGAATGGGTCTGCTGGTGGTGGTTGCGGTGGTGGTCTTCGGCCTTCTGGCGGCCACGGTCTTTCATGATACTTCGGCCACCCTATTCCGCCGACTGACCTACACCCAGACCAAAGACGACTTCCCCCACAACGCCCAGGCCAACAGCCTGTTCCTGGGTGTGGAAAACGAGCTTCTCATTAGCACCCAGACCCAGGTCCAGCTCCTCTCCCCCACCGGTGCAGCCCGGGTGAAGGAGACCGTGGACATGGATGCCCCTGCCCTGAACGCCGCCGGAAAATACACCGTGGTCTACGACGTGGGCGGCCAGCAGCTGCTGGTCCTGGGCGAGGAAAAGCTCCTGCACGAGATGGAGCTTCCCCTGGAAGAGTCCATCCTCTGCGCCACCGTCAACGAAGAGGGCTGGGTGGCGGTCACCACCAAGGTCAGCGGCTACAAGGCTGTGGTCACCGTCTACGACCCCAGCTTCGAGTCCGTCCTGGCCATCCGCCTGTCCAGCCGTTACATCTCCGACGCCGTGGTCACCCCCGACTGCCGGGGTGTCTACCTGATCTCCCCCGGTCAGGAGGGAGGCGCTTTTGAGAACACCCTGCTGTACTACACCTTCTCCTCCCGGGAGGAACCCACCAAGGAGGTCTCCCTGGGTTCCAACGTAGTGCTGTCCATCCTGTCCGGCGATAAGTGCTGGATCCTGGGCGACGAGAGCCTTCTGATCCTGGACTCCAGCGGCGTCATCACCAACACCTTCGATTACGAGGGCCAGTACCTGAAGATGGGCACCCTCCAGGGCAAGGATTATGCCACACTCTTCCTGTCCCGCTCGGCCTCGGGCAGCGCCGGCAATCTGATCACCGTCAACGACAACGGCGAGGAGATCGGCCGTATGCCTCTGGAAGGCCAGACTCTGGCCATGGCCGCCCAGGGCAATGACATTGCCGTGCTGACCACCAGCGACATCATCACCACCAACAAGAAGCTGGAAAAATTCCGGACTGAGCCCAACCAGCGCGGCATCCGCAACCTGGCCGTCTATGAGGACGGCAGCGTGGCACTGGTGAGCAGCGCCTCGGTGAGCCTCTACTTCCCCTCCGGCTCCAGAGAAACCAACCCGGCCATCATCGAGGCCCGGGAGGCCGAGAAGGCCGCCAAGGAAGAAGCCAAAAAACAGGATAAGACCCAGGCAAAGCCTGAGACCGAGACCCAGACCACACCGGAGACTCCCGCTGAAAACCAGCCGGAGACCCCGGCCCAGACCCAGGAAGCTGAGGCGGACGAATGACCCTTACCACCTCTCTTGTGCTGGACATCGTCCTGCTGGGCCTGCTGGTCTACTGGTTTATCATGGGCGTCCGCCGGGGGCTGATCCTGTCCCTGTGCGGTCTGCTGGCCGTGCTGCTGGGTCTGGTGGGGGGCTGGTACCTGGCCGTCAGCCAGGCCCCTGCTCTGGCCGAGGAAATGCTCCCCTTCTTCACCCAGCACCTGACGGCCGAGGCGGCACTGCCCGCTGCCCAGGCCCTTCTCTTCCTGGCAGGCTTCGTGGGGCTCCAGCTGGTCTGGACCGCCCTGTGCCACATCCTGAATCTGGTGGCAAAGCTCCCCGGCCTGCACTTTCTCAACAAGACCCTGGGCGGTATCCTGGGTCTTGTGAAGGGTGTTCTCATCCTTCTGGTGGCCCGATGGGCCCTGTGTGACCTGCTGGGGTGGATCCCCGCCCAGGTGGCCGCCGAGAGCCGGATCCTGCCCTGGCTGGATATCCTGACACAGCTGCCCATTTTGACAGGATAAATGTACCCTGCCATTCATACCATATTCATAAAA
>JAFXCU010000217.1 GCA_017521345.1 Ruminiclostridium sp.
GCATGCCTCTGAGCAATGACAAGTGCGTCATCGAGCGTGACCGTATCCTGGAAATGATCGACGACGTGAAGGCAGAGATGCCTGTGGCCATCAAGCGGGCCGAGGACCTGGTGGCAAACAAGAACGACTATATCGCCTCCGCCAAGCGTGAGGCCGACGGTCTGCGCCAGCAGGCTGAGGACTATGCCCACCGCATCATCAACCAGGACGCCATCGTCCGTGAGGCCGAGGCCCGTGCTGAGGAGATCATTGCCGAGGCTGAGGAGCAGTGCCGCCTGCTGAAGCGTGCCGCCAGCGAATACTGCGAGGACGCCCTGCGCCAGGTGGAGGAGGCTGTGGCCGACGCATACGACGAGGTCAAGCACTCCCGTGCCAAGTTCCGCAGCATACTGGGCGGTGCAGACGCAGCAGAGCGCCAGCAGCCCCAGCAGGCTCCCCGCCGTGCCATGTACGACGCCGAGCTGGACGAGGACGATTACGACGACGAAGACTAAAAGTAAGACAACCCGGACCCATTTCATTGGGCTCCGGGTTGTTTTTTGCACCCCTCTGCGCGTGCCCTGTGGGCACACTGGAGGGGCGAGAAGTGTTTTCCGGCAGGCCCATGTCCTGCCGGAAAACCTACTGTATTTCATTTCGCCCCGAGGGGCGAAACTCTGCGAGGCAAAAAGGGCCGGGATTTTCCCGGCCCTTCGTTTATTGTTCGTCAATGACTTCCTGATAGTAATCCGGCTCCACATACTCCGGTTCCGGGGGATGCTTCTTCCGCCAGTTCCAGTGGATCAGGCGGACCAGGAAGCAGACCACCGTGATCAGGTAGGAGGCGTAGAGGATCAGCAGGGTGATGGTGCCGTGGCTGTCCATTCGCAGGATGTCCAGAGGGGTCAGCCCTCCCACGATGCAGCCGAAGACCGTTACCAGGATCAGGCAGAGGCCCAGGCCCAGAAAGGCCCGCTTGGCCGACATGGGCCAGGTGACCACCAGGATCACCACTGGCAGAAAGAGGGTAGCGTAGACAATGAGCAGGCCCATAGGCAGCCTCCTTTCTATTCTTTTTCTTAGTATACCACAAAAACAGAAGTATTACAATCTTAGGTGAGGGGATCGCCGTCCATGTCGTTGATGAGGAGGATGTCTCCCGCCTGGAGGACGGTGTCTCCCTTGGGGATAATGACCTGGCCCCGGCGGCGGACCATGATGATGAGGTTGCCCCGGGTGTCCAGGGAGGAGACCATCCGGTTCCGCCAGGGATCCCGCATGCCGATGGTCCGCTCGAAGAGGTGGCCGCCCTCGGCCTGGCCGCCGTCCCGGCCGCCCAGGATGACGGTGTCACCTGCCTGGAAGACCGTGCTGCCATTGGGTACCAGCTTCTCTCCCTTCCGGGTCAGCAGGACGATGAGACACTCCGGGGGAAAGGCCAGGTCCTGGACCTGACGGCCCACCCAGGGATGGCCCTGGGGAAGAGTGCACTGGAGAAAGTCGATGGGCATTTCTTCGGTGTAGTCGGTGAAGGTCTTCATAACGTCTCCTTCCAGGTCGATCATACCCAGGACCTGGGCAATGTAAGGGATCAGGGTCCCCTGGATGAGGATGGAGAAGAGGACGATGAAGAAAACGATGTGATAGAGGTCCAGACCGAGATCAGCCGGGCTGGTGACCGCCAGGATGGAGAAGACGATGGAGGCGGCGCCGCGCATACCCGACCAGGACACCAGGCCGATCTGCCGCCAGGAGCTGCCGAAGGGCTTAAGCAGAAGGGTCACCACCAGGGGGCGGGCCAGGAAGGTCAGGAAGAGGGCCACCGCCAGGCCCAGGGGAGCCACGGCGGGGAGCTGAGAGGGGAAGGCCAGCAGGCCCAGCAGGAAGAAGAGGATCATCTGCATGAGGCTGGTGGTGCCGTCAAAAAAGTTCACCAGGGCCTGCTTGTTGCTGATGGGGTAGTTACCCATGACGATGCCGGTGAGGTAGACGCTCAGATAGCCGTTACCCCCCAGCATGGTGGGGGCGGCGTAGGCGATGAGGGCCACCGCCACGATGAAGATGGCGTCAAAGCCCTCGCTGGCGAACCGGAACCGACGCAGGAAGGCCAGGGCGGCCATGGCCACGCCGAAACCGAAGATCAGGCCGAAGGCCAGCTGGGCAAAGACCTGCCAGGCAAAGGCTCCGCCACTGGCGGCCTCCCCGTTCATGAGGGAGAGGACGATCACCGTGAGCATGTAGGAGAAGGGGTCGTTGGAGCCGCTCTCCACCTCCAGCAGGGAGGCGGTGCCGTCCTTCAGATTCAGCCGCTTGGAGCGGAGGATAGAGAAGACCGAGGCGGCGTCAGTGGAGCTGATGACCGAACCCAGCAGGAAGCTCTCCAGCAGGGGCAGGCTCAGGACCTGCCAGGCAAAGAGGCCCACCAGGCTGGCGGTGGCCACGGTGCCCAGGGAGGACAGGAGGATGGCCTTGGCCGCAATGGGTTTTGCTTCGCTCCATTTGGTGCCGAAGCCGCCGTAGAACATGATGAAGATGAGGGCGATGGAGCAGATCTCCTGGGTGAGCAGGTAGTTGTCGAAATGAATGTTCACCTGACCATCCGAGCCGAAGAACATACCCAGCAGGATGAAGGCCAGCAGGGTGGGCATACCCAGCTTGCTGGTGAGTTTGTTGCTCAGGACGCAGGCCACGATGACCAGGGAGGTCAGAAGCAGGAATTGGGTCAAAGGGATACCTCCGAATCATTACTTTTTATTATAGTTTACTACATCCGTAGGAAAAATGGAAGTGCCTGGGAGGAAAACTTACATTTCTATGACATGGTCTTAGGAACCTAAAAAACGGTTGCTTTTTACAGGGGTTTCTTCTATAATTGAATAACGAACGACGTTTTTTCTCTTTGCCTTCCAAGGGGAGACAAAGGTTTTCAAGAGAGGAAGTGAACCCATGGCCGGGACCTTTTCCCACCGCCCCGTCCTGCTGGACGAGTGCATCGACGGCCTGAACATCCGGCCCGACGGCATCTATATCGACGGCACCCTGGGCCGGGGCGGCCACTCGGAGCAGATCGCCATGCGCCTCACCCAGGGAGGCCGTCTCATCTGCATCGACCGGGACATCCAGGCCATTCAGGAGGCTGGGGAGCGTCTGGCCCCCTATGCCGACCGGATCACCTTCCTCCACGGTAACTTCGGCGACCTGGAGACCCTGCTGGAAGAGGCGGGGATCCCCCAGGCTGACGGGATGCTCTTTGATTTGGGTGTGTCCTCTCCCCAGCTGGACGACCCGGAGCGAGGCTTTTCCTACATGCACGATGCCCCGCTGGACATGCGCATGAATCGGGATGATGCCCTCACTGCCTGGACGGTGGTGAACCAGTGGCCCAAGGAGGAGATCCGCCGGATCCTCTACCAGTAC
The DNA here is from genome assembly GCA_017521345.1 of Ruminiclostridium sp. The sequence goes on from JAFXCU010000217.1 coordinate 3,397, forward strand.
GGGGAGGAGCGGTACGCCCCCGCCATCGCATCTGCCATCGAGCGGGCTCGTGAGAATGCCCCCATTGAGACCACCGGTCAGCTGGTGGAGGTCATCCGCTCGGCCATGCCTGCCGCCGCCCTGCGGGAAAAGCAGCACCCGGCCAAGCGCAGTTTTCAGGGTATCCGCATCGCCGTCAACGACGAACTGACCGCCATCTCCCGGATGATGCAGGCCGCCATCCCCCGGCTGAACCAGGGGGGCAGACTGGCCGTCATCTCCTTCCACTCCCTGGAAGACCGCATCGTCAAGAGTGAGCTGGCCGCCGCTGCCAAGGGCTGTGACTGCCCCCGGGAATTCCCTGTGTGCGTCTGCGGCAAGACCCCCCAGGTGAAGCTGACCCCCAAAAAGCCCATCCTGCCTTCCCAGCAGGAACTGGCCGAGAACCCCCGTGCCCGCAGCGCCAAGCTCCGGGTGGCGGAGAAACTGTAATGCCCTGTGAAACACAGGATGAGGTGGAACAAACGTGACTGAATTTGCCTATGATGGAAACGCGGCGCTGAAGATGGCCGCTCCCGAAGCCCCGCCCCAGGGGACCCAGGAGCGGAAGAAGAGTGCCGAAGCCGGTCCTGCCCCCGGCCCCAGCCAGGGAAGCGGCCCCACCGTCACCAAGCCCGATCCCGAGCCCAAGCCCAAGGGTGCCCGCAAGCTGGCCACCACGGCCCTGGCGGCCATTCTGGTGATGGCGGCCATGCTGGTGCTGGTCCTGGCCAGCTCGGCCCAGCTGGTGGTGGTAAACGACGAGCTGGTGGACCTGCGCAGTGATCTGAAAGCCCTCCAGGAGGAGGAGACCAAGCTCATGGCCCAGTATGAGCTGGCCTACGACCTGCAGGAAATTGAGAAACAGATGACAGAGAGCGGACAGATGAACAAGGTCCAGGCCTGGCAGACCTATACCCTGGAGCTGTCCGAACCGGACAGCGTGGAGTATTTCCAGGGCTGGGACTTCAAAGAGAGACTGGCCGACTTTGCCCGGGACTTTGCCCAGGCGGTGAAGGAATACTTCTGACCGCTGTCTGCATAGGATTGAGGAAAGAGAGAACGTGAGGGTGTAAGAAGGGAATTCTTGCGCCCTCTTTTCCCGTAAACACACTTCCAAGAAAGCAGGTGGACCCATGCCCAATGAACGAAACAACAACGACCGGCCCAAGCGCAGCCGCCGCCTGGGGGGAAAAGGCCTCCAGCGCATCGTGGTGCTGGCTGGTATTTTCGGCGTCCTGACCTTCGCGGTCCTCTTTTTGAAGCTGTGGCAGCTTCAGGTGGTCCAGCACGAGACCCTGGAGGCCAAGGCCATCGCCCAGCAGACCCGAGAGGTCTCCTCTTCCGCCAACCGAGGCACCATTTACGATGCCAACGGAGCCATTCTGGCCATCAGCGGTTCCGTCCAGAACGTGATCCTCTCTCCCCGGGACGTGTACGAAGCCGCTGAAGTGGAGACCGAGGATGAGTTTGGCAACCCTCGGTCCGAGGCGGTCATCGAGGCCGAGAAGCAGGCCTATGTCCAGTCCACCTGCGACCTCATTGCCGACAATCTCTCGGCCATCCTGGGGGTGGACCGGGAGGAGATCATGGAGAAGCTGGGTAAGACCAAGTCCCAGTATCAGGTGGTAGCCAAGAAGGTGGAGGACGACGTGGCCGACCAGGTCCGGACCTTCATTGACGAGAACGACCTGGAGCGATGCATCTACATGACCGACGACTCCAAGCGGTACTACCCCTACTCCACCACGGCTGCCCAGGTTGTGGGCTTCGTCAACAGCCAGAACAAGGGTGCCTACGGCCTGGAGGCCCTGTATGAGAACGAGCTGTCCGGTGAGGACGGACGCACCATCATTGCCAAGAATGCTGCCGGCACTGAGATGGGCAGCGCCTACTCCACCTTCAACGATGCCCTGGACGGCTACGACATCCACACCACCATCGACGCCAACATCCAGATGCTGGCCGAGAAGACTGTGGAGGAGGGTATCGAGAAGTTTGACGTCGTCAACGGTGCTTTCTGCATCGTCATGGACCCGGACACCTGTGCTGTCCTGGCTATGGTCAGCTACCCGGACTACGACCTGAACGACCCCAACGCTGTGGTGGATGCCACCCTGGCTGCCCAGCTGGCCCGCCAGAAGAAGACCCTCTCCGAGGAGGACTATGCCAAGGCGGTCAACGAGGCCCAGTTCAAGCAGTGGAGCAGTAAGTGCCTGAACACCGAATACGAGCCCGGTTCCACCTTTAAGCCCATGGTGGTGGCTGCCGGTCTGGAGGAAGGCGTCATCGAGGAGTCCGACACCTTCGGCTGTATCGGTTACGTGGAGATGGACGGCTGGACCATCCGCTGCTCCGCCCGAAGCGGTCACGGCACCCAGGACCTGCGCAAGGCGGTCATGAACTCCTGCAACCCCGCTCTGATCGACATCGGTCAGCGGCTGGGCGCCGAGAAGTTCTACCAGTATTGGGAGAACTTCGGCTTTACCGAGACCACCGGCATTGAGCTCCCCGGCGAGGTGGGCAGTGTCTTCTGGCCTAAGGCCGAGTTTATGAGCCCGGCGGGTATCGTCTCCCTGGCAACCGCATCCTTCGGCCAGCGTTTCACCGTGACCCCCATCCAGCTCATCACCGCCCTGTCCGCCTGCATCAACGGCGGTCACCTGATGGAGCCCTACCTGGTCCAGTCGGTCACCGACACCGAGGGCAACGTGGTCAGCTACCATGAGCCCACCGAGATCCGCCAGGTGATCAGTCAGGAGACCTCCGACCTGGTCCGCTCCTTCATGGAGAGCGTGGTCAGCGGCCGCAACGGCACCGGCAAGAACGCTTACGTCCCCGGTTACCGCATCGGCGGCAAGACCGGTTCCTCTCAGACCCTGACCAAGGACCCCGAAACGGGACGTGAGCGTATCATCGTCTCCTTTGCGGGCTTCGCCCCTGCCGATGACCCCGAGGTCATCGTCCTGCTGGGCTACGACTGGCCCTGGTCCGCTACTCCGGAGTCCAACTCCACCGCCAGCGGCGTGTACATCAGCGGCGGTAACATGGCATCCCCCATGGCCGGCGAACTCATCGCCAACATCCTGGACTACCTGGGCCACCAGAAGTCCAGCGCTACCGAGTCCTCCGGCATCACCATCCCCCGTCTCACCGGAATGACCATCCAGGAGGCCAACGCCGCCCTGGCCAAGCTGGGCCTCAGTGCCCGGACTTCCGGCACGGGTGAATTTGTCACCGACCAGGCTCCCTCCCCGGGCAGTTCTGTGCCCAAGGGAAGCTCCATCGTCCTCTATCTGGGTACCGAGCGGGCGGCAGAGACCGTCCCCATGCCCGATCTGTCCGGTATGACCTACCAGGAGGCCAAGGAGGCTATGGAGGCAGTGGGCCTGTATCTGAACGCCACCGGAACGGGTGAGACCGGAAAGGTCTTTGCCCAGGAGGTGGAGCCCAACACCCCTGTGGAAGTGGGCACGGCAGTGGAAGTGAAGTTTGTTGACGAAGTGGCAGACGATAAGGACGCCATCGAAGACTGATCGTTCTGTCTGCCCGGCCATGAAATTGGAGGTGGCCTTTGCAGCTCTCCCGGCTCATCCGGGGCATTGCCCTGACCGACCACATTGGTCAGGACGTGGAAATCACTTCACTCACCAGCGACACCCGTTCTCTGGCGCCCGGCGGCCTCTTTGCCGCCCTCAAGGGGAGCCGGACCGACGGCACACAGTACATATCCGAAGCTCTGGACCAGGGGGCGGCGGCCATTCTCTGTGAGAAGGTCCCGGCTCACCCCGGTCCTTGGCTCATTGCCAAAGATGCCCGGGAGGCCTATGGTCTCCTCTGCGGCAACTGGTTTGGAAATCCGGCGGACCGGCTGACCCTGTTGGCGGTCACCGGTACCAACGGGAAGACCACCACGACTTACCTTTTGAAACACGTTCTGGAAACCGTCCTTCAGGCCAAGGTGGGCCTGATCGGGACCAACCAGAACCTCATCGGGGACCGCTGCGTCCCAGCCACCCATACCACCCCCGATCCCTACCAGCTCCACTGTCTCTTAGCACAGATGGTCCGGGAGGGGTGCGCCTACGTGGTCATGGAAGTCTCCTCTCACGCCCTGGATCAGGGCCGGGTGGCCGGACTCCGGTTCCGAAGCGGGATCTTTACCAATCTGACCCGGGACCACCTGGATTACCACGGCACCATGGAGGCCTACCGCCGGGCCAAGGAGTCCCTCTTCCGCCAATGCGGCACCGCTGTCCTGAACCTGGATGACCCGGCAGGGCGGTCCATGGAGGGCAGGCTCCCCAGCCCTGTCCGGACCTTTGGTCAGGACAGGGGAGAGGTCCGGGCCAAAAACATCCGCCTGTTTCCTGACAGGGTGGAGTTCCTGGCCTGTCATCAAGGGCAGACCGTTCCGGTCAAGCTGAATATCCCGGGGCTCTTCTCGGTGCACAACGCCCTGGGTGTCCTGACCTGCTGCCTGGATCTGGGCATCCCCCTGGAGAGGACCGCCCAGGCTCTGGCTACCGCCCCTGGGGTGAAGGGCAGGGCAGAGGTAGTCCCTGTGCCCGCCCCTTACACCGTCCTCATCGACTACGCCCACACCCCGGACGCTCTGGAGAAGATCTTGCAGACAGCCCGGGCTGTGACCCGCTGCCGTCTGATCTGCCTCTTCGGCTGCGGGGGAGACCGGGACCGGTCCAAACGGCCCA
>JAFXCU010000218.1 GCA_017521345.1 Ruminiclostridium sp.
CAACATACCCATGAAGAGCTTTCAGTCTCTTGGGATCCGGGCGCCCATCCTGTCGGCACTGGCCGACTGCGGCTATGAGACGCCCACAGTGATCCAAGAAAAGGCCATCCCGGCAGGCATCATCGGCCGGGATGTGCTGGGCAGCGCCCAGACCGGCACCGGCAAGACCTGTGCCTTCGGTGTGCCCATCCTCCAGAGGCTGGCCAAGGGCGGGAAGAAGAAGGGCATTCGGGCCCTGATCCTCACCCCCACCCGGGAGCTGGCCATTCAGATCGATGAAAATTTAAAAGCCTATGGCAAGAACCTCCCCCTCACCGAGGCCGTCATCTTCGGCGGCGTGGGTCAGGCTCCCCAGGTGGAGCAGATCAAGCGGGGGGTGGACATCCTCACCGCCACCCCCGGCCGCCTGCTGGACCTGGCCGGTCAGGGATTCCTGGACCTGTCCGACATTGAGATCTTCGTCCTGGACGAGGCCGACCGGATGCTGGACATGGGCTTTATCCATGACGTGCGGAAGGTCATCAAGCTTCTGCCCGAACAGAAGCAGACCATGTTCTTCTCGGCCACCATGCCCCCGGAGATCATGGACCTGGTGGACTCCCTCCTCCACGACCCGGTGAAGGTGGCCGCCGCCCCTGTGTCCTCCCCGGTGGAGGTCATCCGGCAGGAGGTCTGCCTGGTGGACCGGGGGAACAAGACCGCCCTCCTCATCCAGCTGCTGGAGGAGGAGCAGGTGAAAAACGCCCTGGTGTTCACCCGCACCAAGCACGGAGCCGACAAGGTGGCCCGAGACCTGGTGAAAGGTGGAGTCACCGCCGCCGCCATCCACGGCAACAAGTCCCAGACCGCCCGCCAGGAGAGCCTGCGGAAGTTCAAGGCCGGGGAACTCCAGGTCCTGGTGGCCACCGACATCGCCGCCCGTGGTCTGGACATTGAGGAACTCTCCCACGTGTTCAACTACAACCTCTCCGAGGTCCCTGAGACCTATATCCACCGGATCGGCCGGACCGGCCGTGCCGGTCACGGGGGCACCGCCATCTCCTTCTGTGACTACGGCGAGCTGCCCATGCTCAAGGACATTGAGAAGCTGCTGAAGAAGCCCGTCCCCCGCCGGGAGCACGACTTCCCCATGGAGGTCTTTGAGGCCCCCAAGAAGGACGCCAAGGGCCGCCCCATCAACGCCGAGGACGCTGAGGCCCGACAGGCCGCCCGGGAGAAGAACGCCGCCAGAAAGAAGGCGGCTGCTGAAAAGGCCGCCGCCCAGCAGGCGGCAGCAGAGGCTGCCCCCCTGGCAGAGCCTGTTGCTCCCGAAAAGAAGAGCAAGAAAAAGAAGAAGGCCAAGACCAAGGCGGAAGCCGCCCCTGTGGTGGTGGAGGCCCCTCCCGCACCCCCTGTGAAGAAGGAAAAGGAGCGGCGGACCTTCCCCCACGGCAAGCAGAACCTGGGCAGCCTCCAGGACTTCCTGGATAAACAGCCGGACCCCGATCTGGCTGTGCCCTACACCCCCCACCGGAACCCCCTGGAGGGTGAGGTCATCATGGACGCCACTGCCCGTCTGCTGGCATCCAAGCCGGTCTACCGCTACTATACGCCCCCCAAGCCTGCCCCTGCCCCCGAAAAGAAGGAGAAAAAGGGGAAAGGTAAGAAAAAGGGGAACAAGGAGGAACAGAAGGCCAAGGCCCCTGTCTCTGTGAAGTCTGCCCTGCCCCAGGAGCCTGACCGCCGGGAGCCCCCCAAGAAGGGCGCCCCCGTTCCCGCAGGCAAGAAGGAGAAGAAGCGGCCGGGCCGCAAGGACCGTCTCCCGCCCCGGGTAGAGGCTCCCGCCAGCCGACAGAAGGACTCCACCGAGCAGAAGAGCCTCATGAAGCCCTTCTACATCAGCCATGATTAAGGAAGAAGACTGGAAGGCCCGGTACCACGACCCCGCCGTGGAGAAACGCCGGAAGAAGCGCCGCCGCCGGAGAAGGTTCCGCCGGTTCTGCACCTTTCTGGTGGTGCTGGCTCTGCTGGCGGGCTGGTTGTCCTGGCAGCAGGAGGGCCCTTCCACCGAGACCATCTCCGTGGAGTCCGCCCCCGACGGCTTTGCCGGTTACCGTATCGCCGTCATCGCCGACCTTCACGGCAAGGAGTTCGGGGAGGGAAATGAGCGCCTGCTGGACTTTGTGTCCGGCCTGGAACCTGACCTCATCGCCATGGTGGGGGATATCATCCACGAGGAGAGCCAGATGGCCATGATCCCGGCTGTGGCAGAGGGGCTGGCCGCCATTGCCCCTACCTATTACGTCACCGGCAACCACGAGTGGGCCGCTGGTGTGGTTCCGGAGCTGGAGCCCCTGCTGGAGCAGTGTGGGGTGAACGTCCTCTCCAATGAGTACCTGGTCCTGGAGCAGAATGGGGACCGTCTGGCCCTGCTGGGGTCGGAGGATCCCAACGGCTACGCCAACCAGAAGACCCCGGGTCAGCTGGCCGACCAGGTGCGCAGTGAGCAGGGGGAGATCTACCAGATCCTCCTGAGCCACCGAAACAACAAGTACGAAGACTATGCCGCCGCCCGGGTGGACCTGACCCTGGCGGGCCATGCCCACGGGGGCCTCATCCGCATCCCCGGCACCGACGGCCTCATCGGCCCCAGCCGGGAGTTTCTGCCCGACTACACCGCCGGTCTCTACGACCTGGACTACGGCCAGATGGCGGTCTCCCGAGGGTTGGGGAACCAGCCCCCCGCCTTCCGGCTGCTGAACCGGCCGGATGTGCCCCTCATTATTTTGGAGTAAATTCGTAGGGTCCGATGGCCCAGGCCAGCCTCTCTTGGCCTTCGGCCAATTCACCTTCTGACCACATCGGCCCAATGAGAAAAAAGAGAAAGAAGTCCTAGCAATGAACCGCAAGCAATTTGCCCGAGGTCTCCGCACCGGCATCCCAATCTCCCTGGGATACCTGGCGGTGTCCTTTACCATGGGCATCACCGCAAAGAATGCAGGGCTGTCCGCCTTTCAGGCCACCCTCACCAGCCTGCTGGTGAACGCCTCTGCCGGACAGTACGCCGCCTTTACCATGATGGCGGCCAACAGCGGCTTTCTGGAACTGGCCATCATGGAGGCCGTCACCAATGCCCGCTACATCCTCATGTCCTGTGCCCTGAGTCAGAAGCTGCCCTCCACCGCCAAGCTGTGGCACCGGCTGACCATCGGCTTTAACGTCAACGATGAGATCTTCGGCATGGCCATCGCCGAGGAGGATAAGCTCAACCCCTACTACTACTTCGGCATGATGGCCATTGCCATGCCCGGCTGGGCCCTGGGTACCTTCCTGGGCACCTCCGTGGGCAACATCCTCCCCGGCAGTGCCGTCAGCGCCCTGAGCGTGGGCCTCTACGGCATGTTCCTGGCGGTCATCATCCCGGCCTCCAAGAAGAGCAAGATCATCCTGGGGGTGGTCATCGTGTCCATGGCGGCCAGCTTTGCTATGGAGGTCATCCCCCTGTTCGCAGCCATCGCCTCGGGCACCCGGACCATCATCCTCACCGTGGTCATCGCCAGCGCTGCTGCCATCCTGTTCCCCGTGAAGGAAGAAGCCAAGGAGGAAGCCGACCATGGAGCATAACACCTACATCTATCTGGCCATCGCTGTGGTGGCCCTCACCACCTACCTGGTCCGGGTCCTGCCCCTGACCCTCATCCGGAAGGAGATCAAGAACCCCTTCATCCGCTCCTTCCTGTACTATGTTCCTTATGTGACCCTGGCGGTCATGACCTTCCCGGCCATCATCTACGCCACCGACAGTATCTGGTCGGGCATCGCCGCCCTGGTGGTGGGCATTCTGGTGGCTTGGATCAGCGGAAACCTCTTTATGGTGGCCCTCTCCGCCTGTGCGGTGGTGTTCATCGTGGAGATGCTGATTCTTTAAGGTTTGGGCCGATGTGGTCATCGGCCCGTACAAATTCATCACATGGAGAACCATACCATGGACGAGATCAAAACCCTATCCATCCGAACCTATGAGGCCGGGTCCTACGACGTGGCTGTGGTGGGTGCCGGTCATGCCGGCATCGAGGCCGCCCTGGCCTGCGCCCGGCTGGGTCTGCGGACCCTGTGCTTTACCATCAACCTGGACGCCGTGGGCAATATGCCCTGCAACCCCGCCATCGGCGGCACCGGCAAGGGCCATCTGGTCCGGGAGCTGGACGCCCTGGGGGGCGAGATGGCCCGGGCCGCCGACCAGGCCTGCATCCAGTACCGGGTCCTGAACCGGGGCAAGGGCCCTGCGGTCCACTCCCTCCGGGCCCAGGCTGACCGCCGCCTCTACCAGAGCATCATGAAGCACACCCTGGAGAAGGAGCCCAACCTGTGGGTGAAGCAGGGGGAGGTCACCGACCTCCTCACGGAAAAGGGCGCCGTCACCGGCGTCCAGACCGAGACCGGGGCCATCTATCGGGTGAAGGCTGCCGTCATCTGCTCGGGCACCTACCTGGGCAGCACCACCATCGTGGGCGAAGTGGTCCGCCGCAGCGGCCCCGACGGCATGTTTGGCGCCGATTCCCTGACCCGGAGCCTCCTGAAGGCCGGACTGACCCTCCGCCGGTTCAAGACGGGCACCCCGCCCAGAGTGAACGCCCGGTCCATCGACTTCTCCCAGCTGGAGGTCCAGAGGGGGGATGCGGAGGTCATTCCCTTCTCCTTTGAGACCGAGACCCCGGGGGAGAATCAGGTCTGCTGCTGGATCACCTACACCAACCAGGCCACCCACGATATCATCCGGGCCAACCTGGACCGTTCCCCCCTCTTTACCGGCACCATCGAGGGTGTGG
>JAFXCU010000219.1 GCA_017521345.1 Ruminiclostridium sp.
ATAAGGCATAAAAAATTCCCGCTTTAGCGGGGGCCCGAGAATGTCAGCGGTTGGCGGACCGTTCAAGGGCCTTTAGGCTAAGCGGGAAATATGCCCCTATGGGGCTGGTGCAGGCCACCCGCTATGCGGGTGGTCCTGACTTGGGTCATTCAGCAGGGGTCTCGCTCTTCTTGTAGGCAATACCCCACGAGATCATGCCCACGCCCTGGACGATCACGTTGAAGCAGATGATATAGCCCACGGAGATCATGGTCATGATGGGGTGCAGGAAGGCGAAGATGCCGCCCAGGATGGCCAGCACACCGCAGAGGATGTTCAGCACGGCCATGCCCTTGGAGGTCTTCCAGGTGTTGATACCTGCTACCAGGATGCACACGCCGCAGGCCAGAACAGACAGACCGGCGAAGTACGCCATCATCATGTCATTCAGGAAGCGCAGCCAGAGGTTGCACAGCATGATGAGGCCGAAGAGGGCCACCAGGCCGCCCAGGACACCTTGCCAGGCATCCTTCTTTTTCTGAAAAGCGCCGATGACCAGGGTCAGGCCGTTGAACAGGTACAGGGCGCCCAGGATCCAGCCCAGGCTCAGGAAAATCCGCAGGGGGACGCAGAAGCCGTAAGCACCCAGCAGCAGGGTGCACACGCCGGTGATGATCGCCAATGCTTTCATAAAATTCTCTTTCCTCTCAATGTTTGATGGTTGTTATTCTGCCAGCAGATTCATAAAGATCTGGGCGATCTGGGCACGGGTGGCAGTGCCCTGGGGAGCCAGGGTGTACTCGCTGGTGCCGCTGATGATGCCTGCCTCCAGAGCCCGAAGGACGAAGTCCTTGGCCCAGCCGGAGACCTCACCGGCATCCTGATACTGGCTCAGGTCCACCTCCTTGGAGGGGAGCTCCAGTCCCTTCCAGTCGGCATAGCGGCAGATGAAGGTCACCAGCTGGTCCCGGGTGACGGGGTCGTTGGGGGCAAAGCGGTCAGCCGACTTGCCCTCGGTCAGGCCGTTCTCGGCGGCCCAGGTCACGGCCTTGGCGTACCAGGCATCCTCTGCCACGTCAGTGAAGGGGTTCTCGCTGACGATCAGGGGCTGGCCTGCCAGGTTGTACAGGGTCTGTGCCACCTGGCTGCGGGTGACCTGACCTGCGGGGTCGAACCGATCAGCCTTCACGCCGTTCATGATGCTGTTCTGGTAAACAAAGCCCACGGCATCGTTGGCCCAGTGGTCGTAGGGCACGTCAGGGAAGGGGTGGTGGCTCACACCGAGGATCAGGCTGACGGGCTCAGCGGCGATCACTTCCACCCAGTTGGAGTAGACATCATCCACATAGGCCCGGACGTGGAAGGTGCCTGCCTGGGTGCACTCCAGCTCTCCGTTGGGGGCAACCGTGATGCCCTTGCTGGGCAGCTCCTTGGCCTCCCAGGAGACATCCGCTTCCACTTCCTTGCCAGTGGGGTCACAGGCAGTGACGGTGAAATGGGTGTTCAGGTTTTCGGGGATACCCACCGTGACCTCTGCGGTGCCGGTGACTTCGAGGGTGCCCTCAAAGGGTTCGGGCTCTTCCTCGGGTGCGGCGGAAACCACCACCTTGTAAGCGGGGGAGGAGATGTTGGCGTTGGTGGAGGCCTCGCCGTCATAGGTATAATAGGTGTTTTCGGGGATGAAGTACTTCACGTAGATGGTGCCGGGGGCGGTGGCCGTCAGGATCTGGGAGCCGGTGACGGAGTCATTGTCCATTCTGGCGACAGGAGAGGTGGTCTCCTTGCCGTTGTTGTCCACGATCTTCCAGGTGCCCCAGGTGCCCACGAAGCCGTGGTAGGGGACGCCGTCCTTGTCGCTGGCCTTCACCCGGTAAGAGGTGATGGGGAAGGTCTCGCCCACGGTCAGGTCGAAGGTGCGGTCCAGGGAAAACTCGTCATCCATCTGCCATTTGATGTAAGTGGAGGCGATGGGGTACAGGGGGATTGCCTCGCCTGCTTTGGTGTCGAACGAATCCTGATAGATGGTGGTGGTTCCGCCGGCAGCAGACATGGGATAGGTGTCATCAATGGCATAGATGAGGTCGGTCTCACCCTTCAGATTCGTAATGCTTGTGTTGTTGGTGCTGGGGGCAGGCAGATCACGGATGGTGTTCCAGTTCAGACCTGTGCACCACACATCGCCGTCATCATCGGTGCCCTTGGTATAGGAAAAGGACTTGTCATAATTGGTGTCTGTGTAGTGACCCTCCACAGAGGCCCGCTGATAAAGACTCTCCACTGCATCGGCACCGGTGGCGGAGTCACCAAAGAGGGTCACAAAGGAGCGCTGCTCATAGCCTGCTGTGGAAAAGGATTGGGTTGCTGCATTATCGTCGTAGCAGGTGCCGCACATGGAGAAGATGGCCACCTTGAAGCTGATGCCCACAGGACAATCATAGGTATCGGTCAGCTTGATGGTTCCCAGACTCTGCTCACTGACCAGGGTGGTGTGTGCAGGCACAATGCTGTAAAACGATTCGGATTTTTTTGCGTCGGTGGTCCTGAGTTCGGTCTCTGTCCAGGCAGTTTCTACGGCCTGGGCAAAAGACACCGTTCCTGTCAATTGGATCTTAGCGTGATTCTTTTCCCCTTCTCCGAATTTTCTGTCATAGGAGCCGGACAGGGAAAGGCTCTCGCCGAAGCTATAGGACTCGGAGTTGGTCAGGCTGGTGGACAAAGACTCAGAAACAGATTTGTCCAGGGTAATGCTTTCCTCGCCGTCTACTTTACTGTTGTTGGTAGCATGGATCACAACGCGGTCATCGTCTGTGGTATTTTCGACGATGGTTGTTGCATCCAGTTCATCTTCGCTGTCGACGACATGGAGCTGGAAGTCATAGAAGGCAATGGTGAAGGAATCGTAGCCAATCTGGTGTGTATGGGCGGCATCTGTTCCATAGCGGTCAAAATCACTGACCGTGGAGTAGAGGACCAGCCGCGAATCGTCGGTAAGGACCTCGGACATATCATGGCGCGCCAGGAAGTCAGAGCCATCCAGCTTACGGTTGGGCAGAACGGCAATGTCGTCAGCTGCCCGTCGCTGGACCTCTGCCAGGGAGTTGGCAACAGACAGACCGGAGGAAATATAGCCCCACATATTGGTGCCAACAAGGGTTTCATGAATCCAGCGATCCCTCTTGTTCAGCATGCAGTCCATGAAGTCGATGTAGCCGCCCTTGCCAAAATCGTCATCCCAGTCGCCGTCCCAATGGGTCTTGCTCTGAGACTCAAAGATGTTGTAGGCTAGGCTCACCCAGTCCTGGAAGATGTGATTGCTCTGGATGGCTTTCTTATAAAACTCCACCTCATCGGACATCAGGGTTGAGATCCCGGAGTCTACGAAGTAGATGGGCCGACCCTTGGTGTTGGTGACCTTGGTGAGATCACCCTCTGCCGCCATAGCCGGGATGGCCAGGCTGGTGAGCATCACAGCGGTCAAACCCATGGCCAACAGTTTCTTCATTCTCTGTTTCATGGTGGGTACCTCCTTCATATGATTTGATCAATATTATAGCAGAAAAATAAGCAGCTTTGTGCTTTTGCGATAAATTAGCCGTTTTTGCAACAAAATTTTTTCTTGAACCTGCTGATTTCATGGTATACTGATGCTGTGATTCTGCTGCTTGAGGTGAACTGCGTGACCATTGCTATCTGTGACGACGATACCCTGTGCCGGGAACAGGTCCTGGCCTGGAGCCGGGAATATATCCGGCAGAGCCCCTACGCCGACACCCGCCTGCTGTCCTACCCTTCCGGGGAGGACCTGCTGGAGGACGTGGAGGGGGGCGTCCTCTTTGACATCTGCATCCTGGACGTGGTCATGCCCGGTATGGACGGCATCCGTCTGGGGGTCCGCCTGCGGGAGATGGGCTTTGAGGGGAAGATCCTCTACCTCACCACCAGCCGGGACTATGCCATCGACTCCTTCCAGGCCAAGCCCTTTAACTATATTCTCAAGCCCGTGGAAAAGACGGCCTTTTGCTCCGCCCTGGAGGAGGCCCTGGCATCGGCGGCCCCCCGAAAGGACCGAAGCATCCTGGTCCGCACCCAGGACGCCAGCGTGATGCTCCCTCTCCGTGACATCCTCTATGCCGAACTCACCCGCCGGTCCGTCCGGTATCATCTGGTGGGGGGCAGACAGGTGGAGAGCATCCAGATCCGCACCTCCTTTTCCGATGCCATCCGCCCCCTGCTGGAGGACAGACGCTTCACCCTCTGCGGCGCCAGCATGGCGGCCAATCTCCACCATGTCACCGGCATTGAGATCGAAGCCCTGGTGTTCCGGGATGGCCAGCGGGTCTACCTGGGGAAAAAGCTCTGCCGGGAGGTTCGGTCTGTCTGGTACGATTATCATTTTGAAGGGGAGGGCAGCGAATGACGATCCTGAAAGACTTCTCTGTGTTATGGTCTCTTCTGCATACGCTGTTCATGTTTCTGCTTCTGTTTGAATCGCGGTATCCCAAGAGAAAGACCCTGGTCCTGTCCCTGGCCGCCATGATCCCCCTCATCTGTGGGAATGTTGTGATCTTCGTTCTTGTTGGTGCAGAGCGATACATGACCTTGCTGCTGCTCACCTGCACCCTGCCAAGCCTGATTTTCTTCTGGGTTTTGGCCAAAAATCGCGACGGTCGTTTCTTCTTTACCTTCTGTATGGTGGACTCCCTGATCCTGGAAATCATCTATATTACGAATATTCTTGATTTTTACCTGGGTAACACCTACATCTTCCTCTTTGCCGCGCGGATCATCTGCATCCCCCTCTTGGAACTGCTGATTTATAAAAAGGTGCGGCCCATTTACCTCAGTGTGCAGCAGTCTGTGGAAAAAGGCTGGTACGTTTTTACGGGCATCAGCGCCCTCTTCTATGTTGCCATGTCCCTGTCCGTGAGTCATCCCACGCTGATCACAAGCCGCCCGGAATATATTCCCGCATTTATCCTCTATCTTCTGCTGATGCCGGTCATTTACATCCACATTTTCAGCACCCTGCGCAATCAGCAAAACCTCCACAGGATGAAGGAGCAGGAGAACATCCTGCGGCTGCAGGTTTCCAACCTGACCAACCGCATGGAGGAGTTTTCCACCGCCGATGAAGCCTTCCGGGTGGAGCGGCACGATTTCCGTCATAAAATGCAGGCCATTGCCGACATGGCGGCCCGGGAGGAGTATGACAAGCTCCGTGACCTGGCCCTGACCTATCGGGAGAGTATCCAGGTGGTGCCGGTCAAGCGGTACTGTGCCCTTCCTGTGGTGGACGCCGTCCTGTCGTCCTACCTCCAGAAAGGGGAGCGGAAGGGCATCCGGGTAGAGACGGCGATCTCTTTCCCGTCGACCCTTCCCGTCCAGGATGCTGAGCTGGCCACTGTCTTTGCCAATGCGTTGGAGAACGCCCTGCACGCCTGTGAAAAGCTTTCCAAAGAAAAGGCCTGGGTCCAGGTGAAGGTCCTGAGCGCACCCCGCTTTATGATCCAGGTGAGCAACAGTTATGACGGTGTGGTGCTCTTCGACAAGGAGGGGATCCCCGTCAGCCGGGAGGACGGTCATGGCCTGGGCACCCGCTCCATTGTGACCTTCTGCCAGAAGAACAACGCCTTTTATGAGTTCAAGGCAACGGAGGATACTTTCCGTCTGCGCATCTCGTTCTGATAAAAAAGCGAGGACACATTGGAAGTGTCCTCGCTTTTTTAGTCAGCTGAAAAACATGGAGAAATAAAGACAGGCCGGGGGAGAATAGAGTAGAGCCAGGAGGTGCTGCCTATGATATCAGCCTGGCTTCTTCTGCTGCTCAACACCCTGTGCTTTCCCCTGCGGGTGGGGAACCCCGGCTCCTTTCCCAGGCCCCTAAAGGCCGAGGAGGAGCGGGAATACCTGGACCGGCTGGCCCAGGGGGACCTGGAAGCCCGGAACAAGCTCATCGAACACAATCTTCGCCTGGTGTCCCACATTCTGAAAAAATACTACGTCCAGCCCAGCGACCAGGACGACCTGATTTCCATTGGGACCATAGGCCTCATCAAGGGGATCACCACCTTTAAGCCGGATAAGAAGGTCCGCCTGGCCACCTACGCCAGCCGGTGCGTGGAAAACGAGATCCTCATGCACTTCCGCAGTCAGCGGAAGCACCAGGGGGATGTGTCTCTGTCCGACTCCATCGACGCCGACCAGGAGGGAGGCGGTCTGTCCCTGATGGATGTCCTCAGCGTGGACGACGACATGCTGGAAAATCTGGACAACCGGGAGTCCTGCGCCAAGGTCCGCCGGTTGGTGGAGAAGTGCCTGACCCTCCGGGAGGCCAAGGTGATCTCCCTCCGCTACGGCCTGGACGGCCTGGAGCCCCGGACCCAGCGGGAGATCGCCGCCCTCTGCGGCATCAGCAGGTCATACGTTTCCCGGTTAGAAAAAAGAGCCCTGGAAAAACTGCGGGAAGAGATGGAGAAACCCACATAAAAAAGTTTTGAAAACATACCGTCC
>JAFXCU010000220.1 GCA_017521345.1 Ruminiclostridium sp.
GCTTCTTTTGATATTGTCTCGACATAAAATTACCCCCTGATGTAATTATCCTACATCAGGGGGTGTTTTGTCTATTGTCCGTTTTTTATGGTTCAGTCCCTTACGGTCAGGGGGATTTTTCGTGCCTGTCGGAAAGATAGAATAGGCTCCCTCTGACGAGGGAGCTGTCGCGAAGCGACTGAGGGAGAGATAACGTAGCCCAAAGGGTTTTGCTGACCCTATCCGGTTCGGTATCTCTCCCTCCGCCTTCGGCTTCGCCGAATCCACCTCCCTCGTCAGAGGGAGGCTTTTATCACGCTTAAAACAATGGCGAGAACAGCCGCAGCAGGGACCGCTTCAGCCTTGCCCACAGGTTCTGGGGGGTGGCGTCCTCCAGGAAGATCTCCTGGCAGAGGGGGATGGTGTCCAGGAAGTCGTCCCGGACGGCCTCCACCGACTCCGTCCCGCAGAGCCACACGCCGTTTTCGAACTGGAGATAGAAGCTCCGGTAGTCCAGGTTGCAGCTGCCCACCGAGGCGTACAGGTCGTCGGCCACCACCGTCTTGCTGTGAAGGAAGCCGGGGGTGAACTCGTAGATCCGGGCACCTGCCGACAGGAGAGAGGCGTAGTTGGACTGGGTCACAGCGAAGACCGCTTTCTTGTCGGGGATGTGGGGGGTCATGAGCCGCACATCCACCCCGGACCGGGCGGCGGTGCACAGGGCGGCTGTGATGGTCTCGTCCAAAATCAGGTAGGGGGTGGTGAGGTACAGGTAGTTCTTGGCCTTGGTGATCATCAGCAGGTGGAGGTCGGCGCAGACGGTGTCCTCGGAGAAGGGGGTGTCGGCGTAGGGGACCACCAGGCCGCTGGGGTCCTCCAGAGGAGGCAGGGCCTTGGGGCGGAAGGCGTCGTAGTCCGACTTCTCCCGATGGCCGTCGTCCCACATGGTCAAAAAGAGGACGGTCAGGCTCCACACGGCCTCGCCCCGCAGGCGGAGGGCGTTGTCCTTCCAGTAGCCGAACCGCTCCTTCCGGGCGATGTACTCGTCGGCAATGTTCAGGCCGCTGACAAAGCCGGTCACCCCGTCGATGACGCAGAGCTTCCGGTGGTCCCGGTTGTTCTGGTGGATGGACAGGATGGGCAGGAAGGGGTGGAAGGGCCGGCAGCCGATGCCCATGGCCTCCAACTCCTCGTCGTAGTCATCGGGGAGGGTGTTGGCCGAGCCGATGCCGTCATAGATCACCCGGATCTCCACGCCTTCCCTGGCCTTTTCCTTGAGGATGGCCAGGATCTCCGACCACATGGAGCCTTCGGCGATGATGAAGTACTCCAGGAAGATGTAGTGCCAGGCTTTGCGCAGCTCGTCCAGAAAGACCGGGAAGAAGGCCTCGCCGGAGGAGAAGTACCGGGTGTCGGTGTTGGGATAGGCGGGACACAGGGCGGATTTTTGGAGGTACCAGGCCTGCTGGGCGGCGTCGGGGCCGTACCGCAGGAAGTCCAGGTTGTCCAGGGTGGGGATCAGCTGCTCCCGGCAGGTCTCCATGGCAGCCTCCCGCTGGTACTGGGGGGTTCGGTTGCCCCCCAGGAAGATATACATGAGGCCGCCCACCACGGGGACCAGAAGGATGGGGATGATCCAGGCCATTTTATAGGCCAGTTTGTTCCGGCGGGTGGAGACATACAGGGCCACCAGGACGCTGACCACCACGCAGACCCAGTAGAAGAAGACAAAGTATTGGTTGAAGAAGTGGAGGACCGTCAGCACCAGAGCGATCTGGAGGAGGATACTGAGCACCACCCAGAAGGTTCGCTGGTGGTGGGGGGTAAAGGCGGAAAAGGGTTTCATAGGGCACCTTCTTCAAGGTAGGATAAAGGGGGGATCACTGGACGGGCTGGATGTCAGCCACCTTCCACTGGCCGTCCTCCCACACCATGGGCAGGTGATACTCCACGGTGTAGGGTTCCTCGGTGACCACATCCTGGTGGTAGGCCACCGCCAGGACCGTGGCGGTCTCCCCGTCCCGGGAGAGGACCTGCTCGGCCCGGATCTCCCGGAAGGTCATGTCGTCGCCGATGCCCAGGCAGGAGGAGCAGAGGACGCCGTCGAACTCCCGGTAGCTGACCAGGTATTCCTCGGGCATGGGGACGGAGGAGCAGAAGTAGTCTGCCCACACGGCCCGGATGTCATCCAGGGACTGGACCTGGGGGTCCACCACAGGGAACCAGGGCAGATCGTAGCCCTCGGGGCTGGGGGTGGTGGTGTAGGGTTCCCACTCCAGCTCAAAGACGGCGCCGGGGCGCAGACCATAGAGGAAGTAGTACTGGTCAAAGAGCTTCTCGTTGACCGACTGGAGGAGGGCCTCGTCAGAGACGGCCTCTGCCGAAGATCCTTCCTGGGTGGGAGGCTCGGCCTCTGTGCCGGTCACAGCCGAGATATGGGAGCCGCCCTCCTGGGGCTCTTCCTGGACAGACTCCTCGGAACCGCCGCAGGCGCACAGGGAGAGGGTCAAAAGCAGGGAAAGGAGAATGCATAACAGTCGCTTCATGGGGAACCTTCCTTTCTGTTATTTCAGCACCACGTTTTCCTCTCCCAGGTAGTCTTTCAGTTCCTGGAGGAGGGCATCGTGGAGGAGGCACCGGGCGCCCAGACGGCGCTTGGTGTCGGCGAAGTAGAGGACGGCCTGGCTCTCCCCGGGGAACATGGTGAAGAGGTTCTTCACCCGCCGCAGGAGAGGGGTGGCCTCGGTGTCAAAGCGCAGGTAGAGCTTCCCCGTGTGGACCTGAGGAGCCCGGGCGGGGGGCTGATTGGGGTCGATGGGTGCCCCGGGCACATGGTGCAGGGGGGTCACCCGGTCGCACATGAGCTGGGGGGCCTTTTCGTCCCGGACGGAGATCCGGCCCATGGCCAGGATGGGGGTGTTCACCTGGAGGTAGGACCCGCTCTCCTCCAGCACCCGGGAGAAGGCCAGCAGCTCCACGGA
This sequence comes from Ruminiclostridium sp., assembly GCA_017521345.1. The sequence goes on from JAFXCU010000220.1 coordinate 2,961, forward strand.
GCCGGTGTCGTCCTCGATGGTCACATAGGCCATGAGGGAGTTGTTCTTGGTGGTCTTGGTCTTGGAGGCAGACACCACGCCGGCCAGGGCGATCTTCTGTCCGTCCTGGAAGTGGGTGGGGCCGTCGGCCTGGGCGAAGTCCTCCAGCATGAGGCCGATGGACACGGCCCCCTGGTTCCGGGCGGTCTCCCGGTAGGCGTCCATGGGGTGGCCGGAGAGGTAGAGGCCGGTGACCTCCTTCTCCATGGTCATAAGCTCCTGGGGGGTGAACTCCGGGATGTCCCGCAGGACCAGCTCCACAGGGGTGTCGGCGGTGTCGGAGCCCATGGAGAAGAGGTCGAACTGACCTTCCAGGTTCTTCCGGCGGTTCCGGGCCAGGCTGTCCAGGTGCTGCTCGTAGGCGTCCAGCAGCTGGGCCCGCTTGAGGCCCATGGAGTCGAAGGCGCCTGCCCGGATGAGGCTCTCCAGGACCCGCTTGTTCAGGTCCTGGTCCAGGAGCCGCTGGCAGAAGTCCGGGAAGGACCGGAAGGGGCCACCCGCCTGACGCTCAGCCAGGACTGCGTTGGTGAAGCCCCGGCCCACCCCCTTCAGGGCGGCCAGACCGAAGCGGATGTCCTTGTCCGCCACGGTGAAGTGGGGACCGGACTGGTTGATGTCAGGGGGCAGGAGCCGGATGCCCATGGCCCGGCACTCTGCAATGTATTCTGCGATCTTGCCCTGGGAGTCCAGAACGGAGGTCAGCAGAGCGGCCATGTACTCCCGAGGGTAGTGGCACTTGAACCAGGCGGTCTGATAGGCCACGATGGCGTAGCACACGGCGTGGGCTTTGTTGAAGGCGTAGTTGGCGAAATCGGTGATCTCGTCATAGATGCTCTCGGCGATCTGGGCGGGGATCCCGTTGGCCACGCAGCCGGTGATGTTTCGGTCGGGGTCTCCGTGGAGGAAGGCGGCCCGTTCCCGCTGGATGTCCTTGAGCTTCTTCTTGGACATGGCCCGGCGGACCATATCTGCCTGGCCCAGGGAGTACCCGGCCAGACGGCGGAAGATCTCGATGACCTGCTCCTGGTAGACGATGCAGCCGTAGGTGTTGGCCAGGATGGGCTCCAGGGCAGGGGTCTTGTAGGTGACGGTCTTGGGGTTGTGCTTGGAGGAAATGAACCGGGGGATGGAGTCCATGGGGCCGGGCCGGTACAGGGCGATGATAGCCGTGATATCTTCGATATCCTTGGGCTTCAGGCCCACGCACACGCCGGTCATGCCGGCGGATTCCATCTGGAACACGCCGCAGGTCTTGCCCTCGGAGAGCATCCGGAAGGTGGCCGGGTCGTCGTCGGGGATCTGGTCCAGGCGGAAGTCCGGGGTGTGGGCCTTCACCAGCTGGACGGCGTCGTCCAGAACGGTGAGGTTCCGCAGGGCCAGAAAGTCCATTTTCAGAAGCCCCAGCTCCTCCAGGGTGGTCATGGGGTACTGGGTGACCACGGCTTCGTCGTTCTTGGCCAGGGGGACGTAGGTGTCCGCCGGGTTTCGGGTGATGACCACGCCGGCGGCGTGGGTGGAGGCGTGGCGGGGCATGCCCTCCAGCTCCTTGGCGGTGTCGATGAGCTTTTTCACCGTGGGGTCGCTCTCGTACATCTCCCGGAGGGGCTTGGACAGGTTCAGGGCGTTCTCCAGGGTGATGTGCAGGGCATTGGGCACCTGCTTGGCGATGGCGTCCACCTCGGCATAGGGGATGTTCAGGGCACGGCCCACGTCCCGGATGGCCCCCTTGGCGGCCATGGTGCCGAAGGTGACGATCTGGGCCACATGGTCTGCCCCGTACTTCCGGTTGACATAGTCAATGACCTCGCCCCGGCGGCGGTAGCAGAAGTCCACGTCGATATCGGGCATGGACACACGTTCCGGGTTCAGGAAGCGCTCGAAGTACAGGGAATACTTCATGGGGTCCACGTCGGTGATGTCCAGGCAGTAGGCCACCATGGAGCCTGCGGCGGAGCCGCGGCCGGGGCCCACGGGGATATCCTGGGATTTTGCGTAGCCGATGAAGTCGGAGACGATGAGGAAGTATTCCACAAAGCCCATCCGGCGGATCATGGCCATCTCGTATTCCAGCTGGTCCAGGTATTCCTGGGAGCCGTTGGGGTAGCGCCGGGCAAAGCCCTGGCGGCAGAGGGTCTCAAAGTAGGCGTCCCCGTCGGTGAAGCCCTCGGGGAGCTTGAACTCAGGCAGGTGGTAGGTGCCGAACTGGAAGTCCACGTTACACCGCTCAGCGATGCGGGCGGTGTTTTCTATGGCCTCGGGCCAGTCGGGGAAGAGGGCTGCCATCTCCTCTTCGCTCTTGATGTAGAACTCTTCGGTCTCGAAGCGCATCCGGTTGGGGTCCTCCACGGTGCGGCCCATCTGGACGCACATGAGGACGTCCTGGATGGCGGCGTCCTTCCGGGTCAGGTAGTGGGCGTCGTTGGTGACCACCAGGGGGATGCCGGTCTCCTTGTGGAGCCTTAAAAGCCCCCGGGCGGCATCCTTCTGCTCCGGGATGCTGTGGTCCTGAAGCTCCAGATAGTAGTTGTCCGGGCCGAAGATGTCCCGCATCTCCAGGGCGTGAGCCTTGGCCCCGTCGTAGTCCCCGGCCAGAATGCGGGTGGGGACCTCGCCGGCCAGGCAGGCGGACAGGGCGATGAGACCCTCGTGGTACTCTTTCAGCAGCTCCATATCCACTCTGGGCTTGCCGTAAAAACCCTCGGTGAAGGATCGGCTCACCAGGGCGCACAGGTTCCGGTAGCCCTGGTCTTCCTTGCACAGGAGGACCAGGTGCCGGGGGCGGTCATCCAGCTCATGGACCTTGTCGAAGCGGGTCCGGGGGGCCACGTAGACCTCACAGCCGATGATGGGCTTGATGCCGGCGGCCTTGGCGGCCTTGTAGAAATCCACCGCCCCGTACATGACCCCGTGGTCGGTGACCGCAATGGCGGTCTGGCCCAGCTCCTGGGCGCGCTGAACAAGCCCCTGGATCCGGCAGGCGCCGTCCAGCAGGCTGAACTCAGAGTGAACGTGCAGGTGGACAAATGCCATAGGCTTACTCCTGTTCCTTCAGGATCTCCTCCACGATCTCCATGGCGGAGAGGATGAGGATCTCACAGCGGTTGGTGGTGCCCACGGCCTGGGCGGCAGGGCACTGGTCGGGGGTGATCTCGGTCTTCAGCAGGGGAGCGCAGCGGAGATTGCCGTACTTGGCCTCAAAGCGGGTCTGGAACTCCTTGGACAGCTTGCCGGTGCGGCGCTTGCTGGCCACGGGGTCGTTCTGGTCCACGGGGGTGGCCATGCCCAGGACCATGATGCCGCCGGAGAGAGCCCCGCAGAGCTCGCCGGTGAAGGCGCCGGCACCGAAGCCTGCGCCGATGTCAAAGCTGGCCTGCTCAGAGAGGTCGGTCACGTCCTGGAAAGAGGCCAGCAGAGACTGGCTGCAGTTGAAACCCTTCTTGTGGTAGGCAATGGCCTGTTCATAACGATTCATAATAAGTGTTCTCCTTTGGAAAGATTGATGTCAATGGGATCGCCCACGGGCGGCTGATAGCCGCCCCTACATGCTTGCTCGGTCGGTATGTTATGTAGGGAACGGTCTTGACCGTTCCGACGTGGGTGCGTGGACGGGCGGAATGGTCAAGACCATTCCCTACGTGGCGGGGTGCCATCCTATGTAGGGCGGATATTATCCGCCCGCTTCCTCTCCTTCCTCTGTCTCCACCTTCTTGCTCAGCTCAATGAGCTTGCGCAGGCGGTGGCTCAGGGAGGACTTGGTGACAGGGGGGTGGCAGAGGGCGGCCAGCTGGGACAGGGGGAGCTCCGGGTTGGCCTCCCGCAGGGCGGCGGCCTCCTGGAGCTTAGGGGTCAGGTCCTTGAGCTTTCCGGCCTCTGTTAAGATCTGGATGGCCCGGCGCTGCTCCAGGGCGGCGTCCACGGTCTTGTCCACGTTGGCGGCCTCGCAGTTGACCCGGCGGTTCACGCCGTTGCGCAGGAGCTTTTCTGCCTTGGTGTTCATGAGCTCCATGGCGCACACCGGAGCGCCGATGGCGGTGAGGAGGTCCTCAATGGCCTCGCTCTGCTTGAAGTAGGTGATGTAGTTTGCCTTCCGGGTGACCTCCTTGGGGGCATAGTCCAGCTCCCGCAGGAGGACGGCCAGCTCCCGGCTGACGCTCCGGTGGGTGGTGGCCAGCTCCAGGTGGTAGCCCTTCAGGGGGTCGGTGACCGAGCCGCCCGCCAGGAAGGCCCCCCGCAGGAAGGCCTGGCGGCAGTGGGTCTCCTCCAGGAGCCCGAAGTTGATGTGGTGGGCGGGACCGGCGGGGTCAAAGGCGCAGGCGTCCCACAGGATCTCCAGCTTTTGGGGGTCGGTGATGGTGAAGATCTGCTTGCCCGGGGCCTGGGGGTCCCCCTTCTCGTCAAAGGTCACCCCGAAGGCCTTGTGAAAGAGGGGGTTGAGCCGCTGGGCAAAGGGGTGGGACTCGGTGACAATCTTCACCTCCAGGGGGGAGAAGCGGTTGCAGTAGAGCAGGATCCCGCAGGCCTCCGCCTGGGCGCAGCACTTGCGGGAGAGCTTGGGCCGGCAGAGCTCGGCCTTGACTTCGGCGGCAAAGGACATGGTCATTCCCTCCTATACCTCGTAGAGTTTCGCCGCTTTGCGGCGAAATAAAGTTCAATTCGTTTTTTGCGGGGACATGCGCCTCGCAAAAAACTCTACTCGGCACGAGAGTGCCTGTTTTACAGGCGCGGGTCGTGCCGCAAAGAACACTTTTGGAATGGGCCGTGGAGGCCGCGGGGATCAAACACCACCGTAAACGAATGGTGGGATCGAAGATGCTTTCTGTGTGCCTATTCCAAAAGTTACTTGTTGATGTCTCTGTGCTGTTCCTCCACCCGGTAGCCCTTCTGGCGGATGAAGTCGGCCACGGCGTGGACCACAGCCACCGAGCGGTGGCGGCCGCCGGTGCAGCCGATGGCGATGGTGAGGGAGGACTTGCCCTCCTCCACATACTGGGGCAGCAGGAAGGCGAAGAGATCCTCCAGGTGCCGGAGGAATTCATGGGTCTGGCGGTAGCCAAAGAGGAAGGTCCGGACGGACTCCTCCAGGCCGGTGCACTCCTTCAGCTCGGGGATGTAGTAGGGGTTGGGCAGGAACCGGGCGTCGAAGACCAGGTCTGCGTCCCGGGGAATGCCGTGCTTGAACCCGAAGGAGGTCACAGAGATGGAGATGGACTCGTTGGGGGTCCCCATACCGAAAAGCCGCAGGAGCTCTCCCCGGAACTTGGACAGGGTCAGACCGGTGGAGTTCAGGATGTGGGTGGCCCGGTGCCGGACGGGCTCCAGGGCGATGCGCTCTAAGTGGACGGCCTCGGTGAGGGAGTAGCCCTGGCGGCAGAGGGGGTGGGAGTGCCGGGTCTCCTTGTACCGGTTGATGATGGCCTCGTCGGAGGCCTCAATGTACAGCAGCTGATACTCCAGGTCCATTTCCTTCAGGCTGTCCAGGGTCTGGAAGAGCTCGTCAAAGGTCTGGCCCCCGCGGATGTCGGTGACCAGGGCCACCCGGCTGTATTTGCCCGTGCCTGCGCCCGCCAGACAGATGCCGGCGAAGCTGGGGATCAGGGCCACAGGGAGGTTGTCCACGCAGTAAAAGCCCAGGTCCTCTAAAAAAGCGGCGGCAGAGGACTTGCCTGCCCCGGACATACCGGAAATGATGATGAATTCCATATGCTTTCCCCCTCTGAAACGGTATATTTCACCATTTTAAGTAAGATACTATTATACCATAGGAAAAACATATCCTGCAATAGCTGGGAGTAAACAAAACCAGAGATGGAAGACCCATCTCTGGTTTTGTCTGCTTTTCAGCGTGAGCTGTTTTTCGGTGTGCCGGTCATCCCGTCCAGGACCTCTTCGGTGGCCTTGCCGATGCTCTTTCCGGCGTCCTCGGCCCCCTTCATCAGGTCCTCTCCGGCCTTTTTCAGGTCGTCTTCCGTGTGCTCGGACCGGTGGCCCTCCCGGAAGTCATCCACCCGGCCGTCCTCATCAGCGTGGTAGGCCCCGGTGTGGGATTCAGGGACACCCCGGGCCAGGTCCTGCTGGGCCTCGGCGCTGTTCTGGCTGTTCCAGCGGTAGGCGGCGGTCCCTGCGTTCTGGGCGCCGCAGCCGGCGGCGGACAGTCCGATGGCCAGGATGAGGGCGGCCGTGATCAGGGTTCTTCTCATTCCGTTCCCTCCGTTGCATTTGTGATTGGGCGCACAATTCTGTGCCTGGATAGGATGCCCGCACAAAGTTTTTTAATTCGGAGAAGAAAAATCCAAAAAACCCTTGCATTTTTGTTCCATTTGTGTCAAAGTCACAGAAGAGGAATCTGTACTTGGAGTATCATAAACCCAAGCCAAGAAACTTCGAGCAGCGCACACACCGCTGCAGGAATGATAAAAGACATTTGAAAGGAGATTTACTATGGAACTGAAGGGCAGCAAGACTGAAGCTAACCTGTGGGAAGCATTCGCAGGGGAAAGCCAGGCAAGAAACAAGTACACCTATTTTGCAGAGGTCGCACGTGCAGAGGGCTATGAGCAGATCGCAGCATTCTTTGAGGAGACCGCCGGCAACGAGAAGGAGCACGCAAAGCTCTGGTTCAAGGAACTCTCCGGCATTGGCACCACCGCACAGAACCTGCTGGCAGCTGCCGAGGGCGAGCACGACGAGTGGACCGACATGTACAAGCGCATGGCAGAAGAGGCCCGTGAAGAGGGCTTCCACCGCATCGCTGATATGTTCCACTTCGTGGGCGAGATCGAGAAGTCTCACTACGAGCGCTACCTGAAGCTGCTGGAGAACCTGGAGGCAGAGGAAGTCTTCAAGAAGCCCGCTGTCAAGGTCTGGTACTGCCGCAACTGCGGTCACCTGGAGTATGGCGACGAGGCTCCCGCAGAGTGCCCCGTCTGCGGTTATCCCCAGGCTTACTTCGAGATCAAGGCCGAGAACTACTAATCTTAATAAGCATAAAAAAAGAAGCCGCTATGCGGCTTCTTTTTTTACTGTCGGAAAAGGCAAGCCTTTTCCGACAATGGGGATTGCGGCCTGTTGCAGCGCACGCCTTGTGCCAAGGCGCACGTTTACAGGCCGAGAAGTGTTTTCTGGCACGCACATGTCGCGCCAGAAAACGAACTTGACTTTATTTCGTCGCTGCGGCGACGAAACTCTACGAGGTCTTCCGGACGTACCCGCGCGTCAGCTGGTGGCGCGCCATGGCCTGCCTGTCGATGCGGAAAACAGGATCCGCACAACCAGAGAAAGGGGTCCAGGGGAAAGAAACTCTTTCCCCTGGCATTCTTTCCCCCATTTCTCATGGGAGAAATGGGGCCCCGCCGGAGGCGAAGAACCCCGCGCGGCATGGAGAAATCACCTTGTGAAGTCGCAAAAAAAGCCGCAGCTCAACGAGCTGCGGCTTTTGGCTGTTGTATGGGGGAAGATCAGGCGGCCTTCTGCTTCTTGGCTTCCCGCTTCTTTTCCCAGGCGTCCACGCACATGGTGCAGGCGGCGTCGCCGGTGATGTTGACGGTGGTGCGGCCCATGTCCAGGATGCGGTCGATGCCGGCCACCAGGGCGATGCCCTCCAGGGGCAGACCCACGGACTCCAGCACCATGGCCAGCATGATCATGCCTGCGCCGGGCACGCCTGCGGTGCCGATGGAGGCCAGGGTGGCGGTGAGGATGATGGTGATCTGCTGGGCGATGGTCAGGTCGATGCCGAAGATCTCAGCAATGAAGATGGCGCACACGCCCTGATAGATGGCGGTGCCGTCCATGTTGATGGTGGCGCCCAGAGGCAGGACGAAGGAGGAGACCTCCTTGCGGGCGCCCAGCCGCTGGGTGGCGTCCATGTTGAAGGGCAGGGTGCCCACGCTGGAGGCAGAGGAGAAGGCGAAGAGCATGGGCTCGGACATGACCTTGAAGAACTTCAGGGGGCTCAGACCGGCGAAGGCCTTCACAGACAGGGAGTAGGTGACGATCATATGGACGATGTAGGCGGTGTATGCCACAACGATGACCTTCAGCAGGGGGAGCAGCACGTCGGGGCCGTTGGTGGCTACCACGGGGCAGATCAGGGCGAAGACGCCGATGGGGGAGAGCTTCAGGATCATCATCATGACCTTGAAGCTGACCTCAGCAAAGCTGTCCACGCAGTCCTTGGCCAGCTTGCCCTTCTCCCCGGCCAGGATGATGCCGAAGCCGAAGAACAGGGCGATGACAATGACCTGGAGCATGGTGGCGTCTGCCAGGGGCTGGAAGAAGTTAGAGGGGAAGATGTTCACGATGGTCTGCATCAGGCCGGGGGCCTCGGAGGCCTCGTAGGACAGGCCCTCGGTGGAGATCACGTAGCCTGCGCCCACCTGGAGAATGTTGGCAAAAACCAGGCCCAGGGTGACGGCGACGGCGGTGGTGCAGAGGTAGAAGGCGATGGTCTTCACGCCGATGGAGCCCACCTTGCGGACATCCTGCAGGGAGACGATGCCCTGCATGATGGACAGCAGGACCACGGGGACGACCACCATCTTGATGAGATTCAGATAAATGGTGCCGAAGGGTTTGATGTAGTCGGTTGCGATGGCAGGTGCGCCCTGGAAGGCAAGACCTGCAATGATACCCAGGACCAGACCGATGGCGATCCAGGCAGTCAGGGATAGCTTCTTTTTCTCTCCAGCCATAGGAGACCTCCTGATTCCTTGCTGTTTCAGCAGTGATTTACAAACAATTTATTTTATCACGGGGAGGAGAACAAGAAAAGGCGGCAAAACGATGGTTTTGCTGCCTAATTTCCGGGATTTCGTTTGTTGGATTGCCGAAACTTGCAGGAATACCTTCGCAGGACGGGTAAAGATGCCGAAATATGCAGGATTTCAGGCGGAAAGATGCAGGAGAGAGCCTGGGGTTTTTCTCGGGAAAACCTGTGACTTCTCTGGTATAGCCGGGCAAAATGTGATACAATATATTATCTATACTTATCTGCACCTGTGTGCGACGGGAGGATGCCATGAGATATTCCATGTTCCGCAGGGTCATTCTGACCGCTGCCGCCCTGGCCCTCAGCCTGGGCCTGACCATAACCTCCGCCTCTGCCGCCGGACAGGGCCTTGCCGGTCTCACCTGGCAGGTCAGCCCTGACCATGAGACCACCGTCTCCATCCAGCAGAAGAACGGGACCAACTACCTTTTCCTGCCCTCTTCTGCCGACCTGACGGCTCTGACCCTGACCTTCCAGGGGAATGCCGCCACTGCGGCGGGAAACGCTGCCTCTGCCGAGGTCACCAGCGGACAGCCCTTTGACCTGACCGCCCTCTTCACCCAGCCCCCTGCCGACGGCTGCTGGAAGGTGACCCTCACCCGAGGGGGCGAGACTCTGAAGCTGACCGTGATGCAGTCTGCCAACATCGGTTCTGTCTATCTTACCAGTGCTGACCCGTCCAAGGATCGGGAATGGGTGGAGCAGGACAAGGACAAGAATAAGGCCAAGGGGGAGATCCTCTTCCTCCGGGCCGACGGCTCCACCGTCTATGCCGGGGACCTGAAGCAGATCAAGGGCCGGGGCAATTCCACCTGGACATATCCTAAGAAGCCCTATCAGATCAAGCTGGACGAGAAGTTTGACCTGCTGGAGGCCGGAGAGGCTCCCGAGTCCACCTGGATCCTGCTGGCCAACTACTGCGACCCTACGCTGATCCACAATACCATTACCTTTGATTTGGCCCAGGACCTGGGCATGGCCTATACCCCCAACAGTGCGCCGGTGGACCTGTACTATGACGGGGAATACCGGGGAAACTACCTGCTGTGTGAGAAGACCGAGGTGGGAGAGGGCCGGGTGGACATCCACGACCTGGAGGGGGACATCGAAGATGCCAACCCCGATGTGGAGGATCTGGATGACTGTGAAACCGCCCTGGGCACCACCCCCAGCGGCAATCCCTGCCAGTATGTCACCGGCCTGACCGCCCCGGAGGATCTCTCCGGCGGCTACCTGCTGGAAATGGACTTCCGGGTCCGGGCGCTGGAGGAGAAAAGCTGGTTTGCCACCAACGCCGGCTGTTACCTGGTGAGCAAGAGCCCCGAGTACCTGCCCCAGGAGGCCATGGAGTATATCAGCGGATTCTACCAGGCCTTTGAGGACGCCGTCATGAACGGCGGCACCCACCCCATCACCGGCAAGGATTACACCGAGTATGTGGACCTGGAATCCCTGGCCAAGTCCTTCCTGATGCTGGAGCTGAGCCAGGACGGGGATGCCTTCCATTCCTCCACCTTCTTCTATAAGCCCGCCGGGGAGGACAAGCTCTACGCCGGTCCCCTGTGGGATTTTGACTCCTCCTACGGCAGCTACTATAAGGACTATGCCATCACCGACGTGGTGGCAGGTGCGTCCATCCTGGGCCGAGCCCTTCAGACCATCCCTTCCTTCCAGGAGGCCCTGCGGGTCTGCAGTCAGGACCTCTACCCCATGGCGGAGATCGTCCGGGAGCAGGCCGGTCAGCAGGGGAAGATGCTCTCTGCCAGCCAGGATATGGACCACATCCTCTGGCCGGACACCACCCCCGGCAGCTACACCAAGGCCATCCTGGACCTGCAGTCCTTCCTGACCCAGCGGAACGACTGGCTCTACGAGCGGGTGGTGGGCTGGACGGCTGACATGGACCTGCCCGCTTACCTGGTGGACGTGAAGGACACGGACTGGTTTGCCCCCAACGTGGACTATGTCCTGGAACACGGCCTCATGAACGGCGTGTCCCAGACTCGCTTCGCCCCTCAGAGCACCATGACCCGCGCCATGGCGGTCACCGTCCTCTACCGGATCGCCGGAGAGCCTGCGGTTTCCGAGGAAACGGTGTTCCAGGATGTGGCCCCCAGCCAGTGGTATGGCCCTGCCGTGTCCTGGGCAGCCGAGAAGGGCGTGGCCGAGGGCTTTGACGGGCTCTTCCGGCCCAATGACCAGATCACCCGCCAGGAGCTGGTGGCCATTCTCTATCGCTATGAACAGTCCCTGAACCCCAGCATTGGGGACAGCTATGTGGATCTGCGCCCTGTGCCGGGTCCGGACACCATCCTGCCTCCCCCGCCGGAGATCATTCTGCCGGAGGATCCCGAACTCACCCCCTCGTTCCCGGATCTTCTTCCCCCCGAGTGGCTCCAGGGCACCGGTAGCAGCTACACCGACCTGGACCAGATCGCCGACTGGGCCGCTGAGGCCTTCGTCTGGGCCATTGAGAACGGCATCATCACCGGCAACAGCGACGGCACCCTGGATCCCCAGGGCAGCGCTCTCCGGTGCCAGTTCGCGGCAATGATCCAGCGTTACCACCAGACCATTATCTGATAGAATAAGGAGAACTTGCATGAAAAAGCTTCTGACCCTGCTGGCCCTGTCTATGGCCCTGATCCTGACCCTCACCGCCTGCGGCGGTTCCGTCCAGCCCCCCCAGGAGGATGCCGCCATCCCCGTGGTGGAGGGCGACACCCTCAGCGCCGACCTGGCCAACACCTTCCTGCCCATGGCTGTGGAAGCAGAGGGTTCCTCTGCCGAGGCTCTGGCCAATGAATTCCTGGCCGCCGCCGAGCTGCCCTTCGACGGCATGGTCATGCCCGTGGAGCCCGGCCTGCTGATGGGCTTCGGCAACGTGGAGATCACCGGCTTCTCCGAGGGCGTTATGTTCGGCCCTGCCATCAGCACCATTCCCTTCCTGGGCTACGTCTTCCAGCTGGAGGATGGCACCGACGGGGCAGAGTTCTGCCAGACCCTCCAGGAGTACTGTGACCTGCGGTGGAACATCTGCACCGAGGCCGAGGAAGTGGTGGCTGCCCAGGGCGGCGACTACGTCTTCTTCCTCATGTGCCCCTCCTCCCTGGAGGGCTAAGGGTTGCGCCGACTTGCCCTTCTGGTCCTGGCGGGGGTGCTGACCCTCACCGGGCCTGGGGCCCAGGCCTGTTCCATGGACCTGCCCGGAGAACCGCCCCGTGAGGGGGTCTACCTCCAGGCGGGCCATCTGGCGGAGGCCGAGCCCGCTCTGGTCCCTGCCATGACGGACTACGCCGCAAAGAAGATCCAATATATCTGGGACACCTACCTGGCCGGGACGGACTGCAAGGGGTACTTCGCCATGGTCCCCGGCAAGGAGGCCTTCCTCCGGCCCAATTCCCTGACCCATGAGGGCATGTTTGCCTGGTTCCGGCGGGAACTGCCCCAGCTGACCCACCTGGACCTATCTCCCCTGCTGGCTCTGGAGGACTACTACACCACCGACCTCCACTGGCGGCAGGAGAACCTGCTGGACATTGCCTCCTGCCTGACCCTGGCCATGGAGTCCTGGGCAGAGACCGACTACACCGTAAACACCTGGTCCGGGGACTTTTTCGGCACCTATCTGGGCCGGATGACCCCGCCCTTGCGGCCCGATACCGTGTGCTATCTCACCAGCGACACCCTGGATGCCTGCACCGTCACGGGTTACGACCTGATGGGCCGGCCCCAGAGCCAGCCCATCTATGACCTGGAACGGGCGGAGAAGGGCAAGCCCTACGACCTGTTCCTGTCCGGTTCCCAGGGCATCCAGATCATCGAAAACCCCAAGGGCCCTGCCGGGAAGGAGCTGGTCCTCTTCCGGGACTCCTTCGGCAGCCCCCTGGCCCCCCTCCTGGTGGAGGGATATGCCAAGGTCACCCTGGTGGACCTGCGCTATGTCCTCAGCTACAGCCTGGCTGACTATGTGGACTTTGCCGACCAGGATGTCCTCTTCCTCTACAGCTCTCTTTTGCTGAACAACAGCCTGGCCCTGCGGTAAGGGCCGCCTACACTATAGATAAAGGAGCCATTTCCATGGATATTCGGAACATTCTTTCTCATGTTGACCACACCCTGCTGAAGGTGGATGCCTCCTGGGACCAGATCAAGACCCTCTGTGACGAGGCCATGGAGTTCGGCTGCGCCACCGTGTGCATCCCCCCCTCCTTCGTGAAGGAGGCTGTGGACTACACCCAGGGCTACCTGAAGATCTGCACGGTCATCGGCTTCCCCAACGGCTACAACACCCTGGCCGCCAAGCTCTTTGAGACCAAGGACGCCGTGGAGAACGGGGCCAGCGAGATCGACATGGTCATCAACAACGGCCTGGTGAAGGCCCGGAAGTGGAAGGAGATCACCGAGGAGATCTCCGCCGTGAAGGCCGCCTGCCTGGGCCGACCCCTGAAGGTCATCATCGAGACCTGCCTCCTGTCTGATGCCGAGAAGATCAAGCTCTGCCAGGTGGTGGAGAAGGCCGGCGCCGACTTCTTAAAGACCTCCACTGGATTCTCCACCGGTGGTGCCACCCGGGAGGACGTGGCCCTCCTGCGGGAGCACCTGGCCGACCACATCAAGCTGAAAGCCTCCGGGGGCATCCGCACCCTGGAGGACGCCCAGGCCTTCCTGGACCTGGGTGCCGACCGCCTGGGTGCCTCTGCCCTGGTGGGCGAGGCCAGAAAGGCATAAAACCGATGCACGAAATTATTCCCAACATCTACTCCATCCCCGTCCCATTGCCCAACAACCCCTTGAAGGAGCTCAACGCCTACCTCATCAAGGGTCCCGACCGTAGCCTTCTCATCGACACGGGGTTCAACCTGCCCCCCTGCCGGGAGGCCCTGCTGGCCGGCCTGGCCGAGGCGGGGGCGGACCGGTCCCGGCTGGACGTGCTGGTGACCCACATCCACACCGACCACACCGGTCTGTCCGTGGAGATGGCCGGGCCCAACGGCAAGGTGTACATCGGGGCCCTGGACTACCCCTTCACCGCCCAGGCCTTTGAGGATCAGTTCTGGGTGGAGATGGACGCCCGCTTTTTGAAGGAGGGCTTCCCGGAAGAAGAGGTGGCCATCATCACCCGGACCAACCCCGCCCGGAACCTGGGTCCCAAGCTGGACCTGGACTGCTACGTGCCCGTGGAGGAGGGGGAGGTCTTCCAGATCGGAGACTACCGGCTGGAGGTCCTGTCGGTCCCCGGCCATGCCCCCGGCCAGCTCTGCCTGTGGATGGAGCGGGTGGGCATCCTGTTCACGGCGGACCACGTCCTCTTTGACATCACCCCCAACATCTCCGTCTGGGCCAACATGGACAATATGCTGGGCCGGTATCTGGAGAGCCTCAAGCGCATCCGAACCTACCCGGTGAAACTGGCCCTGCCTGCCCACCGGCACAGCGGGGACCTGAACACCCGCATCGACCAGCTCATCCAGCACCACCGGGACCGGGTGGCCGAGACCCTGTCCATCGTGGAGAAGTACCCCGGCATGACGGCCTACGACATCACCGGCCGCATGACCTGGGACATCCGGGCCAAGAGCTGGGAGGACTTCCCCCTGAACCAGAAGTGGTTCGCCGTGGGCGAGGCCCTGGCCCACCTGGAGCTGCTCATCCGGGAGGGTACGGTAAAGCAGATCCTCCGGGAGGACGGGATGTTTGGGTATACTACGTAATAAAAAGGCTCCCTCTGACGAGGGAGCTGGCACGGCGAAGCCGTGACTGAGGGAGAGATAACGTGCCCAAGAGGGTGTTGCTATCCCTGCTCGTTTCGGTATCTCTCCCTCCGCCCCTTCGGGGCACCTCCCTCGTCAGAGGGAGGCTGAAGATGTGAAATAAAAAACCACCGCTGTTTCGCAGCGGTGGTTTTTGCTTACATATGACATACCTCGCAGTGGTCACAGTCCGGGAACTGCTTGGTATCATAGGGAATGCTGTTCTTGTCAAAGTAGTCCTTCAGGGCAACCTTCACGGCCTCCTCGGCCAGGACGGAGCAGTGGACCTTCACGGCGGGCAGACCATCCAGGGCCTCCACCACCGCCTTGTTGGTCAGCTGCATGACCTCGCTCACGGGCTTGCCCTTGATGAGCTCGGTGGCCATGGAGCTGGATGCGATGGCGCTGCCGCAGCCGAAGGTCTCAAACTTCACGTCGGTGACCACATCGTCGTCGATCTTCAGATAGATCTTCATGATGTCGCCGCACTTGGCGTTGCCCACTTCGCCGACACCGTCGGCATTCTCAATAAAACCTACATTCCGGGGGTTGCGGAAGTGGTCCATAACCTTTTCACTGTATAACATGGGGCTTAACTCCTTTCTCAAGGTCCCGCCACAGGGGGGACATGGTTCTTAAGTAAGCCACCACCTGGGTGACGGCTTCGATGATCGTGTTGATTTCATCCTCGGTGTTCTCGTGGCAGAGGGACAGCCGGAGGGAACCGTGGGCCACCTCATGGGGGCGGCCAATGGCCAGTAGCACATGGCTGGGGTCCAAAGACCCGGAGGTGCAGGCCGAGCCGGAGGAGGCGCAGATGCCCTTGTCATCCAGCAGCAGGAGCATGGACTCCCCTTCGATGCCCTCGAAGCAGAAGTTCACATTGCCCGGGAGCCGCTGGGTGGGGTGGCCGTTCAGCTCCCCGTGGGGGATCTGGGCTAGACCGGTGATGAGCTTGTCCCGGAGAGCAGAGACCTTCGCTGCGTGCTCTTCCAGATGGGCGCAGGCCTCCTTCAGGGCTGCCGCCATGGAGACGATCCCGGCGATGTTCTCGGTGCCTGCCCGCTTGTTCTTTTCCTGGCCGCCGCCCTCGATGAGGGAGTGGAGCCGCAGGCCCTGACGGACGTACAGAGCGCCCGTCCTCTTGGGGCCGTGGAACTTGTGACCGGACAGGGAGAGCATGTCGATGTTGTCGGCCACCACGTCGATGGGCAGGTGGCCTGCCACCTGGACGGCGTCAGTGTGGAAGGGGATCTTCCGCTCCCGGCAGAGGGCGCCGATGGCCCGGATGGGCTGGATGGTGCCGATCTCGTTGTTGGCGTACATGATGGTCACCAGGCAGGTGTCCTCCCGCAGGGCGGCAGCCACCTGGTCGGGGGTGACCAGACCATCTTTGCCCACGTCCAGTAAGGTGACTGCAAAGCCCTCTTTCTCCAGGGCCTGGAGGGTGTGGAGGACGGCGTGGTGTTCAAAGGCCGTGGACACGATGTGCTTCTTGCCCTGCATGGCACCGTTCTTGGCGGCCGACCGGATGGCCTGGTTGTCTGCCTCGCTGCCCCCGGAGGTGAAGTAAATTTCACCCGGTTTGGCGTTGAGACATTGGGCCACATCCGCCCGGGCACGGGCCAGGGCCTCTGCGGCGGTCTGGCCGATGGTGTGCAGGGAAGAGGGGTTGCCAAAATGCTCGGTCAGGTAGGGGAGCATGGCTTCTATGGCGATACCACTCATTTTGGTGGTTGCTGCGTTGTCAACATATATCATAAGGAAACCTCCTTTGAGCTATTCCTAGTAATCTATTAGGTAATTAGATGATAGCATGAGCAGCAGATAAAGTCAATAGGAATTTAGATAAAAATAATCCAAATTAGGGCGAAAAAATCCCCGCCGTCGGTCTGACGGCGGGGTGAGCTGCGGATTACTCGGCGGGTGCGTCTTCCTCCAAGTGCTGCAGGTCTGCCAGGGAGTAGCTGTTCAGATAGTCATAGACCACCTTGTCCAGGCCCTGCCACAGAGGGAGAGCGCGGCACTGGTCGGCCTTTTCACAGCCCTGCTTGCTGCCCTTCAGGCAGGCAACGGAGGCCAGGCTGCCCTCGGCCAGGCGAATGATCTCGCCGGCGGGGTACTCTGCCGGGGGCTTGGACAGACGGTAGCCGCCGCCCTTGCCGCGGGTGGCGTCCACCAGATCCACCCGGCTGAGAGAGGCCAGGATGTTTTCCAGATACTTGACAGAGATCTCCTGTCGTTTTGCGATGTCTTTCAGAGGGATGTAGTCGCCGGTGTTATGGTCTGCCAGGTCCAGCATGACGCGCAATGCGTAGCGTCCTTTGGTAGAGATCATCATACGTTGCGTCCTTCTTTCTTCTCATATTCCTTCTGTACAATGGATCGATATGTTTCATTTCAGCCATGAAACCTATGGATTGAGTTGATTATACACCCAAACGTCGGAAAAGTGAATGGCGAAATGAAAAATTTTCCTACTTTTTGCGGAGAAATTTTTGGAATTTGCAGCTTCGACGGAAAAAAGACCGGATTCGGACGGGAAATGGGGGCTGTTTCCGGGGGCCAAAGAGGTTGCCCAACGGCCCCGGCTATGCTACACTAGGAACCAATGAATGACAAAAGGGGAGGAGATCCCATGGAACAAAACACCCTGACCGTGCGTGGTCTGCGCACGGAATTTCATACCCCCAAGGGGATCCTGCCTGCCGCCGACGGGGTGGACCTCGCTGTCCCTCGGGGGAAGATCGTGGGCCTGGTGGGGGAGTCCGGCTGCGGCAAGAGCGTCACCGCCCTGTCGGTGATGGGCCTGGTCCGGGAACCCGGCCGGATCGCGGAAGGGGAGATCTTCCTGGGGGACCGGGATCTGCGGAAACTCTCGGCCCGGGAGCTCCAAAAGCTCCGGGGAGACCGGATGGCCATGATTTTCCAGGACCCCATGACCTCCCTGAACCCGGTGTACACCGTGGGGCGGCAGGTCTCCGAGGCCCTGCGCCTGCATAAGAAGATGGATAAGACCCAGGCCCGGGAAAAGACCATGGAGCTCTTCCGCCAGGTGGGCATCCCAGACCCGGAGGGGCGGTTCAACGCCTACCCCCGGGAACTCTCCGGCGGTCTCCGCCAGCGGGTGATGATCGCCATGGCCATGGCCTGTGAGCCCGAGCTCCTCATTGCCGACGAGCCCACCACCGCTCTGGACGTGACCATCCAGGCCCAGATCTTAGGGCTCATGGAGGAGCTCCGCCGGGACCACGGCACGGCCATCCTTCTTATCACCCACAACATGGGGGTGGTGGCCCAGCTGTGCGACTATGTGTATGTCATGTACGCCGGCCAGGTGGTGGAGCAGGCCGAGACCTTTGAACTCTTCCAAAATCCCCGGCACCCCTATACCCTGGGCCTGCTGAAGGCCATCCCCTCCCTGGAGGGGGAGGAGACACGGCTGTATAACATCCGGGGCTCTGTTCCTGACCTGGCCGATCTGCCCCAGGGCTGCCGGTTCTGCCCCCGGTGCGACTGCGCCCGGGAGGACTGCGAGACGGTCGCTCCTGCTTTGGTGGAGGTATCTCCCGGCCACTGGGTGCGGTGCGTAAGATAACATGTGCTGTGTCGGCAGGCTACAATCCCCCAGTCATGGCTGCGCCATGGCAGCCCCCTTTACACAAGGGGGCCTTGAGGATTGCACTCGCCTCAGCCTCCCTTGTGTAAAGGGAGGTGGCTCGCCGTCAGGCGAGACGGAGGGATTGTCGCTGCCCTGTGATGACAACAAAGGAGGCGTCATGACGACTCAAACCATATTAGCCCAGGCCAAGGGCCTGTCCAAGACCTTCCCGGTGAAGGGCCGGAAGGACGCCGTTCTCCATGCAGTCTCTCAGGTGGACCTGACCATCTACCAGGGGGAGACCCTGGCCCTGGTGGGAGAGTCCGGCTGCGGAAAGTCCACCCTGGGCCGTCTGCTCCTGGGTCTGCTGGAGCCCACCGAGGGCCAGGCTCTTTTTGACGGCCAGGACCTGGCAGCGCTGCCGGCCAAGGACCTGCGGGCCCTCCGGCGGCAGATGCAGATGGTCTTCCAGGACACCGCCGCCGCCCTGAACCCCCGCCTGGACATCGAGGGCATCCTGTCGGAGCCCCTGCGCATCCACGACATCTGCCCCAAGGACCAGTGGCGGGAGCGGTGCGGTCAGCTCCTGGACCAGGTGGGCCTGTCCCGGGACCTGCTGGACCGGTATCCCCATGAGATCTCCGGCGGCCAGCGCCAGCGGGTGGTCATCGCCCGGGCCCTGGCTTTGGAGCCCCGGCTGGTGGTCTGCGATGAGCCTGTGTCCGCCCTGGATGTGTCCGTCCAGGCTCAGATGCTCAACCTGCTGGCCGACCTCCAGGAGGCCAACCACCTGACCTACCTCTTTGTGTCCCACGATCTCAGCGTGGTCCGGCACATTGCCGACCGGGTGTGCGTCATGTTCCTGGGCCGGGTGTGTGAGATCGGACCTGTGAAGGAGATCTTCCAAAATCCCCGGCACCCCTACACGAAGTTCCTGCTGGACTCTGTCCCCCGGCCCGACCCCATCCTCCGGGACCAGAAAAAGACCGTCCTGTCCGGGGAGATCCCCAGCCCGGTGGACCCGCCCTCGGGCTGCCGGTTCCGGACCCGGTGCCCCTATGCCCAGGAGATCTGCGCCCGGGAAGTCCCGACCATGAGACCTATGGGGGAGGGCCAGGCGGCCTGCCATTTCCCCTTGCCGGAAGGAGTGTGACCCATGCCCTTTGCAGACCTGCACTGTGACACCATTGCCTGGATGAAGCATGAGCGCCGGGCGGGAAAGACCATGGACCTGCGGGATACCTATATGATGCACGTGAACCTGGAAAAGCTCCGGGCCAGCGGCTACTATTTACAGAATTTTGCCCTCTTCGTCAACCTGAACGAGGTGGCCGACCCCTGGGGAGCCGTCCTCTCTCTGGCGGAGCTGTACGTCAGCCAGACCGAGAAGAACCGGGACTGGGTGACCCCCTGCCATACCTTTGCTGACATGGAACAGGCCCGGCAGGAGGGAAAGCTCGCCGCTGTCCTCACCGTAGAGGAGGGAGGCGTGTGCAGGGGAGACCTGAACAATCTCCGGACCCTCCATCGGCTGGGGGTGCGGATGCTCACCCTCACCTGGAACCACGAGAACGAGATCGGATTCCCCAACGGCTCGGACCAGGGACTGAAACCCTTCGGTTATGAGTTCCTGGCGGAAATGGAGAAGCTGGGGGTCATTGCCGACGTGTCCCATCTCAGCGACCAGGGGTTCTGGGATGTGTGCGCCGCGGCGAAGAAGCCCTTCGTGGCCAGCCACTCCAGCTGCCGGGCCCTGTGGCCCCACCGGCGGAACCTGACCGACCAGCAGATCAAGGCCCTGGCCGACCACGGCGGCATCGCCGGGGTGAACTTCTATTCTGATTTTCTGGCTGACAGCCCCACCACCCGCACGGCCGATATCGTCCGCCACATGAAGCATATGCGGAAGGTGGGCGGCCTGGAGGTGGTGGCCTTGGGCTCCGACTTCGACGGCATCGACTGTCCCCTGGAGATGGTGGATGCCTCGGGCATGGGCCAGCTCATTCAGGAGATGGAACACCAGGGCTTCACCCAGCGGGAGATCGAGGCCATCACCTGGAAGAATGTGTGGGAATTTTACCGCAACGGATTAAAATAAGGAGAGAATACCATGTCTTTTACCTATGAACCCCTGCTTCAGCCCCTGCAGCTGAACAGTAAACTGACCATCAAGAACCGTTACTGCGTGGGTCCCCTGACCCTGCCCTCCCTCCACGGACCCCACGGGGAGTTCTCCCCCAACGGCCTGGCCTACTTTGAGGAGCGGGCCAAGGGCGGCTTCGGCCTCATCTACACCGGGGCCTTCCACCCGGATGTGCTGGTGGACCCCGTCCACCCCCTGGACTCCAAGCAGCCCATGAAGGCACCCAAGGCATTCAAGCGGTCTGCCGTGGAACTGCTGGAGCGGCTGGATGCCTACGGGGCCAAGATGATCCCCCAGGTGTCCATGGGCTACGGCCGGAACGCCGTGGGCTGCTATGGCCCCTCCGAGATCCCCTACTACCATGACCCCTCCATCACCACCCCGGCTCTCACCAAGGACCAGATCAAGCAGAAGATCGACCAGATGATCCAGACGGCCGTTTTTCTGAAGTCCTGCGGCTTCCCCGGCATCGAGGTCCACGCCATGCACTGGGGCTACCTGCTGGACCAGTTCGCCATGAGCTACATGAACCACCGCACCGATGAGTACGGCGGGGAGCTGGAGAACCGCCTCCGCTGCGCCCGGGAGATCGTGGAGGGCGTGAAGGCGGCCTGCGGCGCTGACTTCGCCGTGTCCATGCGCCTGGCCCTGAAGGCCTACATCAAGGGCTACAACACCCCCTCCCTCCACGGGGAGGAGGAAGTGGGCCGCACCCTGGAAGAGGGCGTTGAGATGGCCCGCCGCCTGGAGGCCTACGGCTATGACTTCCTCAGCGTGGACTTTGGCCAGTACGACTCCTTCTACTATGCCGCACCCCCCTGCTACACCCGGAAGGGTGAGATCATCGACCTGGCAGCAGAGGCCAAGAAGGCCGTGAACATCCCCATCCTCTGCGGCGGCCGTATGAACGCACCCGACCTGGCCGCCCAGGCGGTGGCCGAGGGCAAGATCGACGGCGTGGTCCTGGGCCGTCCCTCCCTGGCTGACCCTGCCTACGTTCAGAAGCTGGAGATGGGCACCCCCGAGGACATCCGCCCCTGCATCGGCTGCAACCAGGGCTGCATCGGCGCCCTGAAGATCGGCCGCCGGGCGGGCTGTGCGGTCAATGCCCAGGCAGGCCGGGAGGAGACCTTCGGTCTGACTGCCGCCCCCAAGGCCAAGGAGGTCCTGGTAGTGGGCGGCGGCGTGGCCGGTATGGAGGCCGCCCGTGTGGCTGCCATCCGTGGCCACAAGGTCACCCTCTGTGAGGCCGGTCAGGCCCTGGGCGGCAGCCTGCTCCCCGCCGGTGCCCACGACTTCAAGGAGGACATGAACCTGCTGAACACCTGGTACCAGGGGCAGCTTTCCAAGCTGGGCGTTACCGTGGAGGTAAACACCAAGCTGGATGCCGAGGCTATCAAGGCCAGAAAGCCCCAGGCGGTGGTCCTGGCCCTGGGTGCCGACCCTGTGGTTCCCAAGGTCCCCGGCATCGACAGCCCCAAGGTGGTGGACTGCGTCACCGCCCTGAACCAGAAGCCTGCCATGGGCCAGAACGTGGTGGTGGTGGGCGGCGGCCTGGTGGGCTGTGAGACCGCCGTGGGCTATGCCCGGGAGGGCAAGACCGTCACCCTGGTGGAGGCCCTGCCCAAGATCCTCTCTGCCGGGATCCCCGTCCCCGAGAGCCACGACCAGATGCTCCGGGACCTGCTGGATGAGGGCAAGGTCACCGTGAAGACCTCCTGCCCTCTGGAGGCGGTCACCGACACCGGCATCGTGGCCGGCGGCGAGACCATCCCTGCCGACTCTGTGGTCCTGGCGGTGGGATTCCGCCCCAGAGCATCCCTGGCCGCTGGTCTGTACGGTGCCGGGATGGAGATCTACCAGGTGGGCGACGGTGCCCGGGTGGGCAGCGTCATGACCGCCGTGGCCGACGGCTACACCATCGGCAGAAAAATTTAATAGGATCCTGTGTGGGGGCGGCATCAGCCGCCCCCACAGATACCATATATAGAGGGGAGACGGGACTTTGCCGCAACAGTGTAAAAAAGTTGTAAAACTGTCTTGACAAGTTGTCCGTCCCCTCGTATAATGTACGACAATGATAGAGGCGCGGTGCGCATCAGTACCCTCCATTCCCGGCAGGAACACCGGGAGGGGAAAGGGCTCACCGCCGAAGGGTTCTCCGGGTGCCTGACCGGGGGATGCCTGGGCCGTCAGAGAACATCTGCCGGACTGCCATTGGACCAATGGAGCGCTATCATGGTGAATGGGGAAGCAGTCTGTCCCCTGCGTATGCAATGCCATGAGTCCTCCTGAGGATTTATGGCAATTTTATTTTGGGCAAAGCCCCACAAAATCAAAATGAAAAGAGGAAACCAACCATGAAGAAGATTCTTGCTCTGACTCTGGCACTGGCTCTGTCCCTGGGCCTGTGCGCTTGCGGCGGCGGCGAAGAGCCCGCTCCCGAGACCGAAGGCACCGAAGTTACCGAGCCCGCTGAAGGCGGCGAAGTGGCCAGTGGCGTGGAAGACGGCGTTCTGACCGTTGCTATGGAGTGCAACTACGCTCCCTACAACTGGACCCAGCCCGACGACTCCAACGGCGCAGTGCCCATCAAGGACACCGACGGCGAGTATGCCAACGGCTACGACGTTATGATGGCTAAGAAGCTCTGCGAAGCCAACGGCTGGGAGCTGGAGATCGTCCGTCTGGACTGGGACTCCCTGGTTCCCGCTGTCCAGGCTGGCACCGTTGACTGCGTCATCGCTGGTCAGTCCATGACCGCTGAGCGCGCTGAGATGGTTGACTTCGCTGGTCCCTACCTGTACGCTTCCATCGTCTGCCTGACCAAGGCTGACAGCGAGCTGGCAAACGCAGCTGGCATCTCCGAGCTGTCCGGCACCTGCACCAGCCAGATCGGCACCATCTGGTACGATACCTGCCTGCCCCAGATCGAGGGCGCAAACATCCAGTCCGCTGCTGAGTCCGCTCCCGCCATGCTGATGGCTCTGGAGACCGGCACCGTTGACTTTGTCTGCACCGATATGCCCACTGCACAGGGCGCTGTGGTCGTCTACCCCGACATGGTCATCCTGGACTTCTCCGCTTCTGAGGACGGCTTCGAGGTCTCCGACGAGGACATCAACATCGGCATCTCCGTCATGAAGGGCAACACCGTTCTGAAGGAAGCTCTGGACGCAGTTCTGTCCACCATGACCGCTGACGACTTCAACGCTCTGATGGCAGAGGCTACCGCTGTTCAGCCCATCGAGTAATTCACAATCCAAGCCATAACGGACAGGCGAGGGGGATTAGCCTCTCGCCTTGTCCTCTGTTTGACTACTGAAAGAAGGGAGACCTTTCCCCATGGATAAGCTGACCCAGTTGGGTTCTGACGTGGTTACCCTGTGGGGTAAATACCACGACATGTACCTGGACGGTATCGCCAACACCCTCATTCTGGCTGTGGTGGCCACCGCCATCGGTTGCCTCATCGGCTTTGTCTGCGGCATCCTCCAGACCATCCCCTATACCAAGAGCGACTCTGTGTTCAAGCGCTTCTTCCTGAAACTCATCCGGGTCCTGGTCCGTGTTTACGTGGAAGTCTTCCGCGGCACCCCCATGATCCTCCAGGCCGTGTTCATCTTCTTCGGCCTGCCCTACTTCACCGACAACGCCATGCAGTTCACCAATATGTGGACGGTCTCTATTTTGGTCGTCTCCATCAACACCGGTGCTTACATGGCGGAGTCCGTCCGCGGCGGCATCATCTCCGTGGACCCCGGCCAGACCGAGGGCGCCAAGGCCATCGGCATGAACCACTTCCAGACCATGCTGTATGTCATCCTGCCCCAGGCTCTGCGCAACATCCTGCCCCAGATCGGCAACAACTTCATCATCAACATCAAGGATACCTCCGTGATGTTCATCATCGGCTTCACCGAGTTTTTCGCTGCCCATAAGGCCGTTGTCGGTGCATCCTACCGCTACTTCCCCTCTGCTGCCATCGAGATGATCGGCTACCTGACCATGACCCTGCTGGCCTCCTTCATCCTCCGCTACATTGAGAAGAAGATGGACGGCTCCAGCAGCTACGACCTGGCCCAGGCCGACGCCCTGACCATGGCCGGCGGCACCTACAACCACCCCAACCGGGGCACTCCCTTTGACGAGCGGAACCCCGAGGGTGTCAAGAGCATGCTCCGTGAGGAGCTCCGCCGTCAGGCTGAGATGGAAGAGGCCCGGCAGAAGGGCCGCCAGGTGGAAGCCCACCAGGGCCGACACCAGTCCACCACAGACACGAGAGGAGAGTGAGACCCATGCTGAACAAAGAGATCCTGCAGGTGAACCACCTCTCCAAGTCCTTCGGCACTCACCAGGTCCTCAAGGATATCGACTTCACCGTGAAGAAGGGCGACGTGACCTCCATCATCGGCGCCTCCGGCTCCGGTAAGTCCACCCTGCTCCGCTGCATCAATCTGCTGGAGACCCCCACCAGCGGTGAGATCTTCTTCCAGGGGGAGGACATCCGCCACCGGAAGGGCGGCGCCTCCGCCTACCGTGCCAAGGTGGGCATGGTCTTCCAGTCCTTCAACCTCTTCAACAACATGACCGTCCTGGAAAACTGCGTGGTTGGCCAGACCAAGGTCCTGAAGAAGAGCAAGAAGGAGGCCGAAGAGACCGCCATGAAGTACCTGACCAAGGTTGGTATGGCCCCCTACATCAACGCCAAGCCCCGCCAGATCTCCGGCGGTCAGAAGCAGCGTGTGGCCATCGCCCGTGCCCTGGCCATGAACCCCGATGTGCTCCTCTTCGACGAGCCCACCTCTGCCCTGGACCCCGAAATGGTCGGCGAAGTTCTGTCCGTTATGCGTGACCTGGCTGCCGACGGCCTGACCATGCTGGTGGTCACCCACGAGATGGCCTTCGCCCGTGACGTCTCCAACCGTGTGGTCTTCATGCGTGACGGCGTCATCTGGGAGGATGCCTCTCCCGAGGAACTCTTCTCCAACCCCCAGAGAGAAGAGACCAAGGAGTTCCTGTCCCGATTCATGGAACGATAAACAAGACTTTTCAAATAAAGGGAGTGGAGCCGATGGCTTCACTCCCTTTATTTAAAAAGTGGGAGTTGCGGCCCGACCCGCGCCTGCGAAGCAGGCACTCTCGGGCCGAGAAGAGAAAAATCTCCGGCGCATGTCCGGAGATTTTTCGGATCGGACTTGATTCCGGTTCTGCGGAACCGGAACTCTGCGAGGCAAGAAAAGGCCCGAAGCCAGTTGGCTTCGGGCCTTTCATCATATCAGGGATCACTGGATCGTATATCGCATAAGGACGGTGGCGGTCTGGGCACGGGTGGCGGTGTCCTGGGGACGGATGGTGTTGTCGGGATAGCCCGCCAGAAGGCCCTGGTGGATGGCCCAGTTCATGGGGAGAAGAGCGTACTCGCTGATCTGGTCCCGATCCGGGCAGCCGGCCAGGTTGTCCCCGTTGGGATCCAGATCCTTTTCCCCTTCATAGTCGGCGAAGCGGTAGAAGAAGGCAGCCATCTGCTCCCGGGTCAGGGGTTTGTCAGGGGCGAAGGTGTCGCTGGTGACACCGGTGGTGATGCCGGTCTCGGCCGCCCACAGGACGGCGTCGGTGTACCAGGTGTCATCGTCCACGTCCCGGAAGGGGTTGTCCTCAGTGACAGCGGGTTCTCCGGCCATCCGGTACAGGGTGGTGACCAGCATGGCTCGGGTCAGGTCGGTGTTGGGCAGGAATTTGCCGTCTGCGCCCTGCATCAGGCCGGTGAGGGTGGTATAGATGACGGGGTTGATGAACCAGTCCCCGGCCAGCACGTCGCTGTAGGAGATGGTCCGGATGCAGCTGTCGGTCTGGCCGTAGTCAGCGGCGGTGATGATCCCGCCCAGCCCGGCGGTGATGTAGTCCATGACCACCTCGTCCAGAGGGATCCCCAGGTCATAGCCGATGGGAGAGGCGGCAAAGCGGTAGTAGGTGTCTCCGCCGGCGGCCATATAGTCGTTGGTGGCAATGGTGTAGTATTCGTCCGGGTCAAAGAGCTGGCTGCCTACGGTGTGGATGGTCACCCGGTTGACGGCGTCGGGCTGGGGGTAGGTGGCGCCGGGATAGAGGCCACTGGTGGCAAAGGGGGCCCCGGTGTTGATGGTAAAGGTGATGCCCGAGACCTGGGGGAAGCAGGGGACGGCCTGGGGCGCATAGCAGGTGGAGGCTTCCAGGGCTTCCAGCAGGTCAGCGCCGGTGATCTGAATGATGTACAGGGTGTTGCCATAGGGAAGGACAGCGCTGATGTCCTTCTTGGTCACATCGCCGGGGGCGATGGTGGCCCGGATGCCGCCGCTGTTGATCACGGCTGCATCCACGGGTTCCCCCAGAAGGCCTGCCTGCCAGACCATGGCATCGCCGATGAGGTTGCCCAGGTTGGTTTCCTGGCTGCGGATATCGTCCTTTTCGCCGTTGAGGGTCACTTCGCTCTGGGCGAACACAGTGCTGTAATCGGCGTCGATCTCAGCCTTGATCTCTGCGGCACGGGCGGCCACCACGTCGTCAGACAGGACCTGGGCCAGGGCCTCGATGGAGAGGTTGATGGCGCTGATGTCGCCCTGGGGAGAGATCTCCACGATACCCACATTTGCCATCTTGGTGCCGGTGGAGGTCAGGATAGCGTTCTCTATGGTCTCGCTGCCTGTGATCTCCCGAATCTCAGAGATGGTGTGGTGGGAGTGACCGTCCAGGAAGAGGTCAATGCCCTCCACATGCTCCAGCAGGTCGCTGGACCGGTTTGGCTTGGAGGGGGGATCCACACCCAGGTGGCCGATGCAGACGATCAGGTCACAGCCCTGGGCGGTGAGAGTGTCCACCTGGTCCTGGGCGCAGGCGTACAGCTCTTCCCGGGCCAGGAAGGTGAGGCCCTGGATCCTGGAGGGGTGGGCAGAGGAGGCGGTCTCGGGGGTGGTCAGGCCAAAGACGCCGATGCGGTGGTTGGCGGTGTCGATGACTGCGTTGGAAGGGGTGATGGGCTGGCCCTCATAAAAGACGTTGGCAGCCAGGGTGGTAAACTGTGCCGTTTCCAGAAGGGAAGTCAGGGGCTCATAGCCGTAGTCGAACTCGTGGTTGCCCAGGGCGACCAGGTCGTATCCGGCCAGATCCATGAGCTCCACCGCCGTGGCACCCTGGGAAAGGTTCACATAGGGGTCGCCCTGGCTGAAGTCACCGGCGTCCATCAGGTAGACGTCGGCCCCGGTGGACTGGTACCACTGCTTCAGGGCGGACACAGCGGCGTAGCCGTCGTTGCTGCCGTGGACGTCGTTGGTGTGAAGAATGAAGGTGTATCCCGTCAGGTCATCGGGGTTTTCCGCCCCGATCTCAGCGGCTCCTGCGGGAACGGACAGGGAAAAGGCCATCACCAGAGACAGGAGCAGAGCAAACAATCGTTTCGTCATACGAAACCCTCCTTTTCATTGATTTGATAGGAATAGTATACCACAGGGGACAACCGGCCGCAAGAAAAAACCGCCCGGCTGTATTTCAGCCGGGCGGAACCATTTGGGATCACAGGAAAATGTACTTCAGGACGAAGAGGACGGCCAGAACGTACATGAGGGGAGCCACGTCCTTGGCCTTGCCGGTGGCGGTCTTCAGGACCACGTAGGAGATGACACCCAGGCAGATGCCCTCGGAGATGGAGTAGAACAGGGGCATAGCCAGGATGGCCAGGTAGGCGGGGATGGTGTCGGTGAGGTTCTTGTCGGAGAACTTCAGCTCGGTGATGCCCTCGAACATCAGGAAGCCCACGAAGATCAGGGCGGGGGCGGTGGCGAAGGAGGGGATGGAGGTGAACAGGGGGGAGAACAGGGTGGCGCACAGGAAGAGAACGCCGGTGGTCATGGCGGTCAGACCGGTGCGGCCGCCCACGGCCACGCCTGCGGAGGATTCCACGAAGGTGGTGGTGGTGGAGGTGCCCAGCACAGCGCCTGCAGAGGTGGCCACAGCGTCGGCCATCAGAGCGGGCTTGATCCGGGGCAGATGACCCTCCTCGTCCAGCATGTCGGCCTTGGTGGCCACGCCGATGAGGGTGCCCAGGGTGTCGAAGAGGTCCACGAACAGGAAGGCGAAGATGACCACGATGAAGTTAAAGATGCCCACACCGTCAAAGTCGATGTTAAAGCACTGGCCGAAGGTGTTGCCCAGGGCGGAGAAGTCCATGCTGATGATGGCAGCGGGGATCAGGCTGTAGAAGCCGGCCTCGGGGGTGGGGACGTAGATGCCCACCAGCTGGCAGAGGATGCCCAGGACCCAGGTGATGACGATGCCCAGGAGGATGGCGCCCTTCATGCCGCGGATGTGGAGGATGGCGGTGATGAGCAGGCCGATAACGGCCAGCAGGGCGCAGATGCCGTGGGTGGAGAAGTTCTCGGTGAAGCTGGTGATGGTCACCAGGGTGGAGGCGTCCACCGCCAGACCGGCGTTCTGGAGGCCGATGAAGGCGATGAACAGGCCGATGCCCACGGAGACGCCCCGCTTCAGGGGCAGGGGGATGGCGTTGAAGATGGCCTCACGGACGTTGGTCAGGGACAGAACAATGAAGATGAGACCCTCGATAAAGACGGCGAACAGGGCCACCTGCCAGGAGATGCCCATGCCCAGGACCACGGTGTAGGTTAGGTATGCGTTCAGACCCATACCGGCAGACAGGGCGAAGGGCAGGTTGGCGGCCAGGGCCATGATGGCCGTGCCCAGGAAGGAGGCCAGACAGGTGGCGATGAGGACGGCGTTGGGGTCCATGCCGGCCTCCCCCAGGATGGAGGGGTTCACGGCCAGGATATAGGCCATGGTCATGAAGGTGGCAAGACCGGCGGTGAGCTCGGTCTTCACATTGGTGTTGTTTTCCTTCAGATGGAAGAGTCGTTCCAGCATATGTTATTCTCCTCCTTCGTCGTATTCTGCGATGTAGGGCAGGTTCCGGTAGTATTCCCCGCAGTCCAGACCATATCCAATGACAAAGTGGTCGGGGATGGTGAAGAGGGAGACGTCTGCCTTGAAGTCTACCTTCCGGCGGGAGGGCGTATCCAGGAGGGTGACCACCTTCAGGGACAGGGGGTTCCGGGTCTTGAGCAGGTTCACCACGTCGTTGAGGGTGCGGCCGGTGTCGATGATGTCCTCCACGATGATCACGTGGTACTTGCTCACGTCCTGGTCCAGGTCCATGGTGATCTTCACCGCGCCGGTGGAGACCGTGCCGCTGTAGTAGCTCTTGGCGCACATGAAGCCGATCTCACAGGGGACGGTGACGGCCCGGCTCAGGTCGGCCAGGAAGACGTAGGCACCTTTCAGGATGCTCACCAGCAGGATGGGGTTGCCGTCATAGGAGTCGCTGATGTCCTTGCCGGCCTTCCGGATGGCTTCCTGGATCTCCTCCTGGGTGAAGAGGACCCGTTTGATCCGACGCTGGAAGGTCTCCAGCTGCTTTTCTTTGTCCATGTTGGTCTGCTCCTCTCTTTTTTGTGTGGGAAAGTATTCATATTATATGACAGAAAAAGTGGAAAGACAAGAGAAAAAGGCTCGTTCTGCCGAAAACAGAACGAGCCGAAAAAAGTTAGGGGTTGCTGAAATAGAAGCCGTACTTGTCGTACTCGTACTCCAGGGCCTCGCTCATGCGCAGGGCCATATACAGGGAGCGGGCGAACTTCTGGCGGGGGTCCAGGCTGATCTGGTGCATCCGGTAGGAGCCCAGGCCCATCTTTCTCCACACGCCGTCGGCGTCGGGCTTCTTGGCGTGGATGAAGGCGTCGGTGGGGAGGAAGTACACACCCTTGATGGCATACTGGCCCTCAGCGTCCTTGTTGTAGACGATGATGGCGGCGTAGTCGAAGTCCAGGCAGTCGAACTCGTTGGCCTCGGTCTCGTCGAACTCTGCCTTCATGGCGGGCAGATAGAAGGGACGGATGATGGCGGTCTGGTCCTTCATGTGGCGGAGCTTCTTGTCCATGGGGGCGGAGCTCTCAGCGAAGGGGACACCGTCGGTGCGCACCAGCTTGGCGGCGATCCGGGGCAGACCCTTCTCGTCGGCCTCGGCCATGGCGAAGGAGACCTGATAATCGGTCTTGAAGGGGGTGTACAGGTTCAGGATGGCGGTGGCCTTCTCGGCCAGGTCCACACGGTGGATGTTGTTCTTGGGGTCCATAGTGGGGGTCCTCCTTCTATAGAAATGGTGGTTGGTTTACTGTGGGTACGCCAGGCTCCGCTCCAGGGCGGTGTAGCTGTCCAGCAGGGGCTGGGCATCGGCAGGGACTTCGTAGCTGGGGGTACCGGTCTCATCGGCGAAGAATCTGCCCCGGTTCAGGAGCATCCGGCTGGCGATGTTCTCCTCCAGCCAGGTGAAGTATTGGTTCAGGGGAAGTCCCGTCCGCTGCAGGACGTGGAGCCCCAGGAAGGTGCAGCTCTCGGTTCGGTCCGGGAGGGCTTCCTCCTCGTAGTTGGTCCAGATAAGATAGTCGGTGGAGAGGATCTCTGCCAGGGTCTCAGCCTCCCACTGGGAGGAGTCCGTGTCGGGGCTGATCCCCAGACAGGTGTAGATATCCTCCCCGTCGGCAAGGTTCATGGAGGGCAGGTGATCCCCCACAAAGACCAGCATCACCGGGCGTGGGCACTGGGAGAAATAGTCGGTGAGCATCCCCAGGGAGGCGTCGGCGTGGTTCAAGCCCATCACCAGGCTGTCCAGATAGGTCAGGTCCTCCTGGCTCAAGAGGTCGCACTGGGCGGGAAAGCCCGAGGGTTCCCCGTACTTCTCCGGGTAATAGGACTGGTGGTTCTCCATGGAGAGACCGTAGATAAAGCAGGGGGCGCCGGGATCCCGGGCCTCGTACCGGGCGATGATCTCCCGGGCGAAGGATTCGTCCGAGGCGTAGTTCCCAGAGCGTTCTGGCTCCACCCAAAAGTCATCGATAAAGCAGACCTCATCAAAGCCGATGGCGGGGTAGATGGTCTCCCGGTCGTAGAGTTCTGCCGTGTGGGCGTGGAGGGACAGGGTGGAATACCCCGCCTTCTCCAGGAGGCGGACGGTGGTGGGCAGGGTCTCGTAGACCGCCGGGTCCAGGGTGGAGAGGGTGTCGCCCTCCATAAGGTGGGAGGAGGTCAGGGTGGTGAACATTTCCATTTCCACCCAGCCGGTGCCCCCGCCGTAGTTGTTGGACAGGAAGCGGCCGTTGGTGCAGGTCTGGGACAGCGCATGGAAGACCGGCAGGGGGTCGGTCTCAAAGGTCAGACCTGGCAGGTGGGTCACGTCGAAGAAGGCCTCGGAGGTGATAAAGATGATGTCCGGACTGGTTTCCAGGGAGACCGGAGGCCGTTCCTGGGCGGCGTCCGCCCGGAAGTAGTCGGCAAGACCGACCGAGTCCAGGCTGGCCAGGGTGTTTTCCGTGTGGATGCGCTGGCACCAGGCGGTGTAGAGACCCAGGCACACGCCGGCCTGGTCGTTGCGTTCCATCTGGTCGTAACAGCCCTCGTCCAGCTTCACGGCGGCGGTTTGGAGCCCGCCGGGAGAGAAGGCGGAGATCAGCAGGACCATGGAAAGGCTCCCCAGGACCATGCCCAGAGGGGCGGGAAGACGCCAGGTTCCCAGACAGAGAAAGATCACCAGCATGACCACCACGGCAAGGGCGGCAATGACGGCCGTGGCCGTGGGGATGAGCTGATCGGCGGCGTACCCGGCCACATCCCCCAGGTTCCCCATGAGGGAGAAATCGCTGAGCTGGATGGGAGCACCGTTGATGTTCAGTTTGCACCGGCTGGCGTAGGCAAAGACCAGGCAGACCAGGGACTGGGGCAGGCAGGCCCAGAACAGCCGGCGGAAAAACCCGTAGAGAGTGAAGCTGACGCTGGAGAAGAGGACCCAGAAGAGCCCCACGGCCTGGGGATGGGCAATCATCCAGGGCAGGGGTGCGGCCAGGTCATCCAGCCAGATGGCCTGGGTGGCCCACAGGACCACCAGGGGGGCCAGCAGCAGACCCAGAAGAGTAAAGATGGATTGTCGCTTCATAAATCGATCCTTTGCATAACATATCACGCTACATTATACTCCAAAAAACCGGGATACGCAATGGCGCTTGCGTCTCAGAAGAAAATATGGTACAGTCAACCCAAAGAAACGCCCCAGAAAGGAGCTTTGCTATGTTTAAGTTAGGTTTGTGTCAGATGAGGGTCACCGCCGACAAGGCGGAAAACCTCCGCCACGCCGGGGAGCTGATCCGCCAGGCCGCCGCCCAGGGGGCCAACGTGGTCACCCTCCCTGAGATGTTCAACTGCCCCTATGAGAACGCCTGCTTCCCGATTTACGGAGAGCCCGCCGGGGGAGAATCCTGGCAGTTCCTGTCCGGCATCGCCAAGGAGCTGGGCATCTACCTCATTGGCGGCTCCGTTCCCGAGCTGGAGGATGGGAAGATCTACAACACCAGCTACATCTTCTCCCCTGAGGGCAAGGAGCTGGCCCGCCACCGAAAGGTCCACCTCTTCGACATCGACGTGCCCGGGGGCCAGCGGTTCATGGAGTCCGACACCCTTACCGCCGGCGATTCCGTCACCGTCATCGACACCGAGTACGGCAAGATCGCCGTGGCCATCTGCTTTGACATCCGCTTCTCTGACTTCTTCCGGGTCATGGGTGACATGGGGGCGGAGCTCATCGTCATCCCCGCCGCCTTCAACATGACCACCGGGCCCATCCACTGGGATCTGGCCTTCCGGATGCGTGCTCTGGACCAGCAGTGCTTCATCGCCGGCTGCTCCCCCGCCCGGGACACCGAGGCCTCCTACGTGGCCTATGGCCACTCCCTGGTGGTGAACCCCTGGGGTGAGATCATCGACCAGCTGGACGAGAAGGAAGGGGTCCACGTGGTGGACATCGACCTGAACGACCTGGCCAAGTACCGGGGACAGATCCCCATCCTGGCCGGCCGCCGCACCGACCTGTACCGCACCGAAAAGCTGAAGTGAAAAAGAGAGGACGCCGATGCGTCCTCTCTTTTCGTTTGTCGGAGTGGTGGCGAAACTTTACGGGGTCTTTTCTTTCTCAATTAGCGGGATTTGATTCGTAAGGCGGCCAGCCCGGCGGCGGCCACCAGAAGGCCCAGGACCATGAGACCGGTACCTGCGGTGGGACCGATGTCCCCCAGCCATCCCACCAGGGGACTGGCCGGGATCATCAGCAGACTGTAGGCCATGGCGTCCACGCTGACCAGGGTGGCACGCTGGTCGCTGGGGAAGAGTCCGTTCAGCCGGTTCTGGAGATGGAGCCGCCAGACCTCCATGGCGCCGGCTGCCGTCATGGCACCCAGAACGGCCGGGACCATGGGAGCACCTCCGGCAGTCATGGTGCCCAGGCCCACCGTCAGAGCAGAGAGGGCAAAGAGGGGGCGAAGACCTTTTGGCCGGACACGGCGGCCCAGGGCAGCTCCGGCCATCCGGGCCAGACTGATGGCCATGATGGGCAGGCCCAGCCACATGGGAGAGAGGCCTCGGTCGTTTAGCGTCTGCTGGAGAAACATGAGAGTCAGAAAGCCGGGCAGGTCCACCAGGGCCCCGGCCCCCATGAGAAGAGCCGACCGGGGAGAGGCCCGGAGGAAGCTGGCAGCCTGGGTCACGTGAACCCGGAAACGGTTTCCCAGGTCCCGGAAGGGGTGTTCCTGGCGGCTGGCCTGGGTTTTGGTGACCACGGGCTCTGTCAGGGACCAGGCGGTGAGGGCCCGGACCAGACAGACGGCAGCATCCAGGAGATAAAAGCCCACGTAGCTCAGCACTCCGGCCAGGAGACTGGCGGCGTTGCTGAGGATGCTGCCCAGGTTCTGGACTTGGGCGTATCGGGCGTTCACAGGGATGTAGTCCTCCTGCCGCCCTGCCTGGAGAAGGCTGTCATAAAGGAGGGCCTCGTCACTGCCGGAAATCAGGCTGCAGGCCAGGGCGGAAAAGGCCATAGACAGGCAGACCCCGAAAAAGGTGGCGCTGAAGGCCATGAGCAGGGCGCTGATCAGGCCGCACAGTCCTGCCGCAGCCAGAGACCGGCGGCGACCCATGAGATCGGCGGCCATGCCGGAGGGGATCTCTGCCAGGAGGCTCACCAGATGGAAGACCCCCTCTGCCAGACCCACCTGCCACAGGGGGAACCCCCGGGCGGTGAGCAGCACCACCCACACCGCATCGGGGATGCGCAGGCAGGAGAAGAGGCCGAAGGCGTAAAATTTCTGTAATTGTCGTTGAATGTTCATGCTACCGTCCTTTGATTACCAGGGGTAAAAGGGCGCAAAAAATCCGCGCAGCCAAAGGCGCGCGGCACAAATCTGCTCGCCCACCTTTACCCGAATGTTTTGTGTGTACCTAAAAAAGGGCGCAATAACCCCTTGGACGGCATTAGGGGTTTCCTTTGGACAGATAGGTCAGTCCCAGCACCCAGCGCATGCAGGTACACTCCTTTCGGGAAAGATGGTAGTCAACGAAGACAGTATAGCACAGGGGGGCGACCTTTGAGAAGCCCCCTTGTACTAGAATGTCAAAAAACCTCGTGGGGGTTTCGCAATCCCCACGAAAAGAGAGGACGCATTGGCGTCCTCTTTTTATGGCTGGGTTATCACGGAGACGTATGCCCAATCGGATAGATAGTAGCCCAGACCTGTGGGCAGGGGGCTGGGCAGGAAGGCCATATCCAGCTGAACCACCCGGTTCTCCTTGGTCAGGAAGAAAATCACCCGCCCGGACTGGGTGAAGGACCAGCAGGCGTCGTGGTCCACGATGCCCTGGGCCCGGAGGGTCTCCTTGTTTGCCGGGTCCCGGTAGACCAGTTCCAGCTCCGGGTAGGCGGACTGGAGAGCATCCAGGGAGTCACCAATGGTGATCCCCCGGTGGGTGGTGCAACCGGGCTGGATGGTGGACAGGGAACCGATGACCATGGGGGTCTCAGCCTGTCCCGTCCGGACGGCCTGGGTCCGCAGGTCGGTGAGGGTGGTCACCCGAAAAAACCCCCGGTAGGTCCAGGTCTCGCCGGTGAGCCAGGCTTTGGCCAGGTCCTCATTGACGATAGGCTGGCGGGAGATGGCCCATTGGACGTAGGGGCTGCCCGCCGTCCAATCCTCCTCATAATACCCCAAGCTGATGGTCCAGGGCTGGTGGGGGATGGTGCCGTCGGCCAGGGGAAGGCGGACCTGAAGGGAGAATTCATCTTCCCGGGCATAGAGGGCTCTCAGCTCTTCGGCAGAGGCAGTGGTGAGGTATCCGCCCTGTTCCTGAGCTACCCAGGGGTCCTTTGGCTGGACTTGCTGGCCTTGGTTCGGCCCCAGAGCCAGAGCCCAGGCGGCCGCCGCCAGAATGAGGGCCAGGGTCAGGAAAAGGGTCCGGCGGGTAAGGGGCTTGTGGCCCAGCACGGACAGGAGCCGTTCCTTGATGTCCTTTTTGTCCTGGGCCAGGGCGGTGGTCAGCCGGGGGGCGTGGTGATGCTCTGCTGCCAGGGACAAAAGGGTGTAGCTGTAGGCCTTTCGCTCCGGGCCAGACATTCCCCGGACCGCCCGTTCATCACAGGCCAGCTCGCAGGCCCGATCCAGCTCCCGGCACAGAAGATGCACCAGGGGATTGAACCAGTGGAGGGCCCGGGCCAGAACGGCCAGCCACTTGGTCAGAATGTCCCACCGGTGGTAGTGGGCCAGCTCGTGGCGGAGAATGTGGGAGAGGGTCTCCTCCTGCCCGGCGTAGCTGGCCTCCGGCAGGAGAATGACCGGCCGGAAAAGTCCCGTCAGCATGGGGGTGGCCAGGCCCGGACAGCACCACAGGTCGGGGGCGTGCCGAGGGCAGAGGGTAGCGAGGACCGCCTGATCCTCCGGCTGGGGCGGAAGACGGGTCCGGCGGACCCGAAGGAGGAACCGCCCATAGCCAACCAGCTGCCAGCCCAGGAAGAAAAGGGCTCCTGCCAGCCATAGCTGTGGAAGAAGGGCAGGCCGGTCCA
Organism: Ruminiclostridium sp.; assembly: GCA_017521345.1. The sequence goes on from JAFXCU010000220.1 coordinate 39,243, forward strand.
CACCGGCATCCGGCAGAGCCGGGGTATCCAGGGCGGACAAGGGTTCCGAGGGCAGGGGCTGGACCTCCTGGGAAACCACCGTGGGCATCTCCGGCAGGAGGGGCGGAAGGGCTCCCGGCAGGCTCATGGGGAGAAGCAGGCGCAGGAGGACCAGCAGCCACAGAGCATAGGCCCCGGCTCTGGGGAGCCGCCTCTTCAGGAGGCGGGTGGCCACCCACACGGTCAGCCCCAGCAGGGTCCCGGCCAGAGAGAGCTGGACCAGGGTGCCCAGAAATGTTGCCATGTCCTCACCGCCTTTCTGAAAAGTCTAACGAAGTAGTCTCTATAAGTGTAGACTGCCGGAGGAAATTTGTCAAGGCAAAAGGGCTTGCAAGGGGGGGATTCCGGGTGTAGACTGGGGCCAGAACGTTTGATGCAAAGGAGTGGACAGCCATGAAGGAACTGGGCACCACCCGCCGGGCGGGGTATACCATGGCCATCAGCGGCGGGGTCCTGTGGGCCATCGGCGGAGCCGTGGGCCAGCACCTCTTCCGTACCAACACCATCACCACCAACTGGCTCATCCCCATCCGCCTGCTCATTGCCGGGGTGATCTTTTTGCTCCTGGCCAGGGTCATGGGGGAGGAGGTCACCGCTGTGTGGAAGTCCAAAAAGGACTTGCCCCGGCTGGCCCTCTATGCGGTGTTGGGGGTGGCGGCCTCCCAGTACACCTTCTACGCCTGTATTGAATATGCCAACGTGGCCTTCTCCACCGTCATGTGCTACACCTGCTCGGTGATCATCCTGGTCTGGTGCATCCTCCGAGAGCGGCGGAAACCGAAGTTTTATGAGGTAGCCGCCGTCCTCTGCGTGGTGGTGGGGGTCTTCGCCTGCGCCACCCATTTTGACCTGTCCTGTCTCAGCGTGGCCCCCATCGCCCTGGTGATGGGCCTGGCCTGCGGGGTGACGGCGGCCATCAATACTCTGCTGCCGGTGGACCTGACCGCCCGCCACGGTCTCATGTCCGTCATGGGCTGGGGCATGCTCCTGGGCGGGGCGGTGGCCGCCCTTCTCTTCCGCCCCTGGACCATCCAGGCCCGGGTGGACGGAGCTCTCATTGGGGGCATGGCGGTCATCATTCTGGGCGGTACCATCCTGGCCTTCACCTTCTATATGCGGGGCATCCGCTTGGTGGGGCCCATTGCGGGCAACGTCCTGTCGGCAGCCGAGCCGGTGGCGGCGGTCATCATCTCCGTCCTGGTCCTGGGGGTGGCCTTTACGGCCTATGACTTCCTGGGCTTCCTGCTGATTTTGATGACGGTCCCCCTCATCGCTGTGGGACAGAATAGAGAGGAAAAAGCATCCTTCCAAGACGAAAAAAGGGCGTGACTTTTGTCACGCCCTTTCTTGCTGTTGTCTTTGCTGCAGCTGTTCATTGAGTTTTGCGGTATCTTTTTTGGTGATGGAATAAATGACCGCCCAGATCGCCAGATAGCCCAGCACAAAAATAACGGAGAAGATCAGGATCGGGGTCATGCCCTGTTCCAGCCAGTCATTGAGCAGATACACGGCCAGATAGCTAAGATACAACACGCCTCCATGGATCAGAATGGCTGCCATCAGGGGCAGACGCTCCATTTGGTAAAGGACATTCATGCCGCCAGCAACAAAGGCGAGGGCGGACAGGGACACGATCCCAAGGCAGACCTCATTGACCGTCAGGGTCTCGATCCCGGTCTGACGATGCAGTGCCAGATAAAGAACCACCAGGACCATGGGACCGATCCAGCAGGCGGCAAAGCCCCGGCGGAAAAAATCCAAAACGATTTGTTTCATATCCCTTCATACCTCCTTCGGATCTCTGCAAAGCAGCGCCGGGAGACGTACTCCCGATAGCCGCATTGAAACACCGCATCCACACTGCCGCTGAAGGCCGCATCAAACCGAAGAATGCGATGCTCATTGGCAAGGGAAGATTTGTTGATACGGATAAAATAGGAGGGCAGAATGGCCTCCAGATCACGCAGCCTGTCCTGGATGCGGTAGTGCTTGCCGTTGGTGTCAATGGCGGTCACCTTTCGGTCGAGAATGGTGATGCATTCGATGTCCTGAAATGCCAGCTTTCGCAGCTCGTCCTCCCGGTGACCCATCACCCACTCCCCGCCGGAATAGCTGTAGACCAGATTCTCGATCTGCTCTGTCAGAGAGGAGGGGGCGTGAACGATGGCTATGACTTCTTCCTCTGCGTCTTTATTGATGATGAGCTTGTATTTCATGGCCTCAGATCCTTACTGTCGTTTCATTTGCCTGAGAAAGCAGAACACAGCCGCTGCGGTGGTACACAGGCTGTACAGAACCACAGGCAGGATGTGTGCGGCTGCTGCCTCATAATTGCCGCTGCATAACGCTTTTTCCAGTTCTGCTGCGTGGACAAAGGGCAGCAGATGGGCGATCCGTTCAAAGGTCCCTCCTACGAGGGTGAGATCGAACCACACCCCGGAGAGCCAGGCAGAGAGGTTGGTGAGCAGGGCGCCGCAGATCCCGCCCACCTGCTTTACCCCGAAGAGGCTGCCGCACAGCAGGCCCAGTGCAATGTTGAACACCGTCATGGGCAGGATTCCAAGAATGGCATAGAGCACATGCATGCTGACCGTCAGACCCAAGGGAATGGCAAACAGATAGCAGATTAACGTCTGCCCTATGGCCAGGGGAAGGAGGGGGAGCAGATACCCCAGGATAAAGTCAAGGCTGGTCAGGGGTGTGGTGTACAGCCTTTGCAGGAGAGAACTCTCACGGTCCTTGGCGATCAGGGTTGCGGAAAACAGGGTCATAAAGGACAGACCGAACACTGTGATGCCCGGCGTCAACGTGTTGATTTCAAACAGGGGCACCGGAATATTGGTCTGCAAGGTGTGCAGAAGGATCAGCAGAACCAAAGGAAACCCCAGGCCGAAGACCAGGTTGATGGGGTCCCGCAGGATCTCTTTGGCGCATCGTTTGGCAAAGGGCAGCATTCTCATACGTCCGCCTCCTTTACGGTGGTGACGAAGGCGGCTTCAAAAGTTCGGGTGTTCGTTCGCTCCCGCCATTCCTCCGGGGTCCCGACTCCAAGAAGACGGCCGTTTTTCATGATGCCGATGCGGTCGGAAAGGGCCTCTGCTTCTTCCATGTAATGGGTGGTGAGGATCATGGTCACGCGGCCCTTCAAGGCGCCAATGGCATCCCAGAGTTCGTGTCTGGCCATGACATCTAGACCAAGGGTGGGTTCGTCCAGAAAGAGGATTTTTGGGTCGCTGATCAGTGCCATGGCGATGCTGACCCTGCGCTGCCAGCCGCCGGACAGCTTCCCGGCCTTCCGATGAAGAAGGTTTTCCAGGGAAAACTGCCCGGAAAGGGAACGAATCTTTTCTTGGGTTTTTTCTTTGGAAAACCTGTGGATACCGCAGATCAGCGCCAGATTTTCCTCCACAGAGAGGTTGGGCGCTATGGCGGTCTCCTGGGGAGACACCCCGATTCGCTTCTTCACTTGTTCCGGTTCCGTGGTGATGCTGTACCCGCCCACCAGGGCATCCCCGCTGGTGGGCTTTGTCAGGCAGGAGAGCATTTTGATGGCGGTGGTCTTTCCTGTGCCGTTGACTCCCAGCAGGGAAAAGAGCTCTCCCTGGGGAATATCCAACGTCAGGTTGTCCACGGCGGTTAAATTTTTATACTGCTTGCAAAGGGCTGTGGTTTTAATTGCCTGCATAGATGGTGTCCTCCATTTTTCTTTGTGAGGACCATCATAGCAAACAAACTGGGGGATGGGGCGGTTTTTGTCTGTTCGGTCGGTTTGGCTGTCTCATCGGTCAGGACGGGGAAAGAGACACCTGCATAGAAGAAGAGCGAAGTTCAAAACCTGAACTTCGCTCATATTTTTTATTTTCCTACGCAGAACCGCTGGAAGATGCGGCCGGTGATGTCCTCCCGGACGGTGGTGCCGGTGACCTCTCCCAGGGCCTCCAGGGCTGCCTCCACATCGGTGAGAAGGAGGTCGGGGGGGACTCCCATCTCCAGCCCCTCCTGGGCCCGGAGCAGGTTTTCCCGGGTGCGGTTCACCGCCTCCACCTGGCGGGCATTGGTGAGGAGGGCTTCCCCTTCCCCGCCGGACCCGGTGGGGAAGAACTTGGCCACCATGGGGCCCAGGGCCTCCAGCCCGGCGTTGTTCTTGGCGCTCACCTGGCAGAGGTTGGGGAAGTCTGCCTCCAGGGCTGCCAGGTCCAGAACGGGGGGCAGGTCGGACTTGTTCACGATGCAGATGCAGGCGGGGGCCTCCCGGGCCAGGTCGATGGCCTCCCGGTCCTCCTGGGTCAGGGCCTCGGCCCCGTCCAGCACCAAGAGGACCAGACGGGCCTCTTCGGCGGCGGCACGGCTTCGCTGGACCCCCAGCCGCTCGGCCTCGTCGCCCGTCTCCCGGAGACCGGCGGTGTCGGTGAGGTTCAGCAGGACCCCGCCCACACTGGCCTTGGCCTCGATGGTGTCCCGGGTGGTGCCGGGGATCTGGGTGACGATGGCCCGGTCATAGCCCACCAGGGCGTTGAGCAGGGAGGACTTGCCCACATTGGGGCGGCCCAGAATGGTGGTGGGGACGCCGGTGGTGAGCTGACGGCCCCGGTCGTAAGTAGCCAGCAGGGCGGCGGTGGCGGACAGGCCCTCCTCCAGGGCGGTGCGGATGGTCTCCTCCCGGAAGGGGTCGATGTCCTCGTCGGGGTAGTCCAGCACGGCGTGGAAGTGGGCGGACACATCCACCAGCCCGTCGTAGATCTGGGCGATTTTTCGGGATAAGGTGCCCTCCAGTCGGCCGGCGGCCTGACGGGCGGCGGCAGGGGTCTCGGCATCGATCAGGTCGATGACCGCCTCGGCCTGGGTCAGGTCCAGCTTGCCGTTGAGAAAGGCCCGCTTGGTGAACTCACCGGCCAGGGCCTGGCGGGCGCCGGCGGCGAAGAGGGCCTCCAGGGCCAGGGACAGGACCATGGGGGAGCCGTGGCACTGGAGCTCGGCGGTCTCCTCCCCGGTGTAACTGTGGGGGGCACGGCTGACAAAGGCCAGGCCGTTGTCGATGACCCGGCCCTCCTTGTCCAGGATGGAGCCGTAGAGAAGCTGCCGGTCGGGGGCCTCGTCCAGGGCAATTTTGCGGGCCGGACGGAAGACCCTTGCAGCCGTCCTTGCAGCGTTGGGGCCGGACAGGCGCAGGATGCCCACGCCGCCCGCTCCGGGAGCGGTGGCCACAGCGGCGATCAGGTCTGACATGGGGGAGCCCTCCTTTTTTGGGGTGAAATTTTGGCAAATCCACCGGAATTATTTTCCTTGACATGCAAGTTCGGCAGTCTTTGGACTTTTCCACGGGGCGTACACCCTTTGGGGAAAAACCGGTGGAAAAAGTGGAAAACCTTTGGAATTGTTCACTTTGCATTTGACAGCGTCAAGGGATTCATGGCCAACTTCCTGCAAAAATGGGGAAATTGGGCCTTTGGCAGAACGCACAAAGGGGATTTGGTATGTAAAAATTGCCGAAAAGTTTCAGGCTGGAAACAAATGGGTTACAGGGTCCCATCCAGGATCTCCACCACCTGACCCAGGTGGGAAATGTGGAAATCCACCCGGAGATCCTCCGGCAGGGCGTGGCCTCTGGGGTCATACCAGCAGCAGGGGATGCCCACGTTGTTGGCCCCCCGGATGTCGCTGGTGAGGGAATCCCCCACCATGAGGACCCGGCCCTTGTCCACAGGCCCCATGGCCTGGAAGACCGGGGCGAAGAAGGCGGGGTCGGGCTTTTCCGCCCCCACCACCTCGGAGATAAAGATCCCATCCAGCAGCTGGGCCAGGCCGGACCGGGCCAGCTTGATGTCCTGGGCCACTTTTGTGCCGTTGGTGACGGCGTACTGCTTCACCCGTCCTCGGAGGGAGGCGATCAGGGCGCAGGAGTCATCCTGGGGGGTGGCGTTTTCCCCCAGACGGATCTGGTAGAAGTCGCTCACTGCCTGGGGGTCCTCAAAGCAGATCCCTTCCATCTGGAAGAACTCCCGGAACCGGCCGGGGAGCAGCTCCGCCTTGGTGATCTCTCCCCGCTCCAGCCGTTTCCAGTAGGAGGCGTTGAGCTTGGAGTACCGGGCCACCCGGTCCTCAGGGCAGGGCCCCAGGCCGAAGTGGGCAAAGGCGTCCTGGAGAGACTTGCGCTCTGCGGAGGGAAAGTCCAGCAGGGTGCCGTCCACATCCCATAAAATCACATCAAACATGGTAAACTCCTCATTCGTAGGACTCCACCGTGATCCCGGTGTAGTAGTGCTGTAAAATTTCTGTATAGGTCTTGCCGTCGGCGGCCATGGCGTTGGCTCCGTACTGGCTCATGCCCACCCCGTGGCCGAAGCCTGTCACAAAGAAGGTGACGGAATCCGGGGTGCACTCCACCGTAAAGGAGGCCGAGCGGAGACCGAAGATGGTCCGGGCCTGGTGGCCGGTGACGGTGATCCCGCCCAGGTCGACGGTGGACACGCTGCCCCCCTCGGTGCAGACGGCGTTGGTGAACCAAGCCGCGGGCTCTCCTTCCAGAAGGGCCTCCGGCTGGGCAGACAGAATGCGGTCTTTGCACTCCTGGGCGGTATAGGTCACCTCACTGTGGTAGTTGGGGACCTCCTCCCCCTCGGGGGAGGGCACACTTTTCAGGTAAGGGACGTTTCCGCCCCAGACCGCCACGGAATCCTGGGTGGTGTTGGCCGAGGAGGAGTGGTAGAGGGCGGAGATGAGACCTCCCTCATAGAGGGCCACTTCCTGGTTGGTCTCGGCCACCGCCTGGGTGATCTTGTTGGTGTAGGTCTGGGCGTTGTCCCCCCAGTTGGTCTGGGCGGCCTCCCGGGAGATCCAGGCCTGACAGCAGGTGTGGTCGGTGCACAGGTCGGCCTCCGGGTGGTTGGCCGCCTGACCGGCTTTGTTGAGAGAATATGTACGGGCGGCCACGGCCTGGGCCTTCAGGGCCTCCGGCTCAAAGGAGGCGGGCATCTCGGCGGCCACCACACCCCACAGGTACTGGTTCAGATCCATCTCCTGGGTCTGGCCGTCCACCAGGATGGTGAGGACCTTGCCGCTGTCGGGGAGGGTCAGGACCTCCGGGGTCTCCGGCTCCTGCCCGGCCCGCTCCTGGCGGAAGCCCATGGGGATGAGGAAGAGGACCAGGCCCAAAATCAGGGCCGCGGCAACGATCTTTTTCAAAGTGCCAACTCCTTTCAGGGGTATAAAGCCAGATAGACCTGGCCATGTTCGGGGACGATGCCACGGAGGAAGAAGAGCTCCTCCAGGGTGACGAAGCGGAACCCCTCGGCCATGAGGGCATCCACGCACTGGAGGGCGGCCTCCACCGAGGTGGGGAAGATATCGTGCATGAGGATCACAGACCCGTCCCGGGTCTGGTCCAGAACGGTTTGGAGGATGCGGATGGGGGTTTTGTCCTGCCAGTCCAGGGTGTCCACGTCCCAGCAGATGATGGGGGCATTGGCCCATCGGGTCAGGTTCTCGTCCACAAAGCCGTAGGGCGGGCGGACCATGAACTCCACCGGGCCCAGCAGACCGGTGAGAACATCCCGGCAGCGATCCAGCTGATCCTGGGTCTCCCATTGGGACAGACCGTCCAGCTGGACGTGGTCCCAGGTGTGGATGCCGATCTGGTGGCCGGCCTCCGCCATGGCCAGGACGGTGTCGGTCTGGGCCTCCACCTGGCTGCCGATGAGGAAGAAGGTGGCCTTCACCCCTCGCTGGGCCAGACCCTCCAGGAGGGCATCGGTGGTCCCTGGCCAGGGGCCGTCGTCAAAGGTCAGGGCCACATAGCCACCTTGGCTCTGAGGGGCAGAGACGGCCACGGAGGCCTCTCTTTGGGGCGCAAAGGCGGCCAGCAGGGCCAGCAAAAGGGCCATCCCCCACAAAAACCACAGCAGGGCCTGCTTCTGTTTTTTATCCATGGGCATCCTCCTTCCAAGGGGACATACCTACAGTATGCCTGGATGGGGGGAGGAATACCCCGGCAGAATTTTCAAATCAGGGCGATGATACCGCAGGCGGCCGCCGTCACCAGGACACCGGCGATGAGGACGCCCACCAGAATGGCCGGCAGGGCGTGCTGCATCCGGATGCCCAGGAGGGAGGCCACCAGGGCCCCCGTCCAGGCACCGGTGCCGGGGAGGGGGACAGCCACCAGGAGGATGAGGCCAAGGAGACGGTATTTTCGGACCGCGCGGCCCTTGAGATGGGCTTTGGTCACGATTTTTGTGATTTTATCGTCCCACCAGGGGTACTTCCGCAGCCAGCGGAAGATCTGGCGGATGAAGAGGATGATGGCGGGCACCGGGATCATGTTGCCGATGACCGACACCAGGTAGGTCAGCTCCACCGGCAGACCCAGGGCCAGACCGAAGGGGATGGCCCCCCGAAGTTCCAGCACGGGGGTCATGGCCACGCCCATGGTGGCGGCGCACTGTAAGAGAAGGGATTCTTCCAAGGTGTTCTCCTTTGGGGAAATAAAGAATAAACCTGCCGATTTGGGTCGGCAGGTTTATTATATCAGAGGAGAGGGGAAGTTTCCACCGTATTTTCGGAGGAACGAATCTGAAGGGGAACGTACAGCCTGAGGATCCCTTGTGTAATGGCCCAGGCCAGCCTCTCTTGGCCTTCGGCCAATTCACCTCCAGGGAGCTGGCAGCGCAGAGCGCTGACTGAGGGATTGTGCTTTGTCGGTAGGCTTACAACCCCTCCGTCTCGCCTTTGGCGAGCCACCTCCCCTTGCACAGGGGAGGCAGAGGTTGGTGTAACCCTTACGGAATTTTCGGGAAAGTCAGGGTGGCCTTGAACAGGTCCCCGTCGATGGCGATGTCAAAGGTGCCGTACTGGAGCTGAGTCAGGCTCTTGGCGATGGAGAGACCTAAGCCGCTGCCCTCGGTGTGGCGGGAGGAATCCCCCCGCACAAACCGCTCCATGAGCTCCTCGGCGGAGATGTTCAGAGGGTTCTCGGAGATATTCCGGAAGGTGATGGCCACCTTGTCGGCCTCCTCGGTGCAGGTCAGGTAGACCCGGGTGCCAGGGAGGGCGTATTTATAGATGTTGCTCAGCAGGTTTTCAAAGATCCGCCACAGGAGCCGCCCGTCGGCGGAGATGGCGGGGTTGCCCGGGGCGGGGGTGAGCATCAGTTGGAGGGCCTTGCTCTGGAGCTTCTCCTGGTACTCTCCGGCGCTCTGGGTCAGCAGGACGTTTACGTCGGTCCGCTGGAAGTTCACGGTGGTGGTCCCTGTGGTGGCCTTGGCGGCCTCCACCAGGTCCTCGGTGAGCTTCTTCAGCTTGGCGGACTGGCGGTCCAGGACCTCCAGATACTCCCGGGCCTCCTGGGTGGGCATCTCCTGCTTTTTCAGCAGATCCACGTAGTTCACGATGGAGGTCAGGGGGGTCTTGATGTCGTGGGAGACGTTGGTGATGAGCTCGGTCTTCATCCGCTCGGACTTCATCTGGTCCTCCACGGCGGCCTGGATGGCCGAGCGCATGGAGTTCAGCTGTTCCCCGTGGGACTTGAAGTCACCGTGGAGCTTTTCCAGGGGGACCTGATAGTCCAGGTTGCCCTGGCCCAGCTGCCAGGCTCCGTGCTGGAGCTCCCGCATTTCCAGGACGACAAAGACCACCAGAAGACCTTCCAGGATCTTCACTATGAGCCACAGGAGAAGACCAACTTCAAAGCCTCCCTCCCACATGGCAATGATGGTGAAGACTTCCACGATGCACAGACCCACAAAGCCCAGACCGGCCTTCCAGAAGAGGGGGAGCTTGCCTGCCAGATCGGAGAGGCCGCGGCCTGCCTTGCGGCCCACGGGCTTGACCTTCCCCCAGCACCAGCGGAGGGGACGGCCCAGCTTCCGGATCAGCACACACTCAAACAGGGCCTTGGCCTTGATGCGCCGGACCAGGGAGAGGTACATGGCCAGACCCACGGCGGCGGCTGCCAGGGTGAGCAGGAGGAAGAGGGCGAAGATGAGGGTCTCTCCGATGAGGATGTTCTCGTACATGATGGCCAGGCCCAGCATGGCGGCGCCGAAGCCCAGGGCCAGCAGGAGTACCAGGGGCAGATGGGTGTCCAGCTTGTTCAGAGCGATCCCGTCATAATCCTCCACCCGTCCGGCGGACCAGGTCAGGAAGAGGAGGGAGAGGATGGCGCCGATGGCGCCGGCCACCAGGGCAATGAGGTAGAGGTCCTTGGTGGCGTGGAGGTTGGCGGTCTCGTGGAGTTGGTGATAGACACGGCTGCCATGGTCCTGGATGAGAGGGGAGCGGATAAAGCCGGTGAAGACCAGGTCTTCGGAGTAGCTGTCTTCCGAATAGGTGGCACGGAGATAGAAGACCCCGTTTCCTGCGTCGTCATATTCGTCCCAGACGGAGGTCACGACACCATCGCCGTAGGTCTCTTCCAGTTCCAGAACGGCTTCGCGGCGCTCATGCAGGCGGTCGAAGGATTTTTCAATGGTCTTCTCCTCGCCGTAATAGGTCACAGTATCCCGGTACTCATACCGCTCGCAGTAGTCCCCCAGCTCGCTGCTGGCCTCGATGGTCTTGCCCTGAGGGTCCTTGATGGTAAAGAAGAAGTTGGGATCTCCCATGAGCTCCTCCAGAGGATAGGCGGAGGGGTTGGGGCCCATGCGTTCGTTGACGTAAATGTCTGTGAGCTGGTGGGTCAGCTCCATGGCCAGGTTTTCTTCCTTGTTTTCCAGGGAGGACTCCTGGCCGCTTTGATAGGCCCCGTCCCAGACCAGCCTCTGGACCGGCTGGTTGGTCACCAGGACCGAGGTGATGGACAGGACAAAGAGGATGCAGGCCACGGCTTTGGCCCAGGGTTTGGTTTGGATGCGTCTCATAGTTTCCCTCCTTCCATTTTGTACCCCTGCCCCCAGACGACCTTGATGTAGCGGGGGTCCGAGGGGTTGATCTCAAGCTTTTCCCGGAGGTGGCGGATGTGGACGGCTACGGCGTTTTCCACCCCGTAGGGTTCCTCTCCCCACACGGCCCGGTAGATCCGCTTGGGGGAGAAGACCGTGCCCGGGTTCTGCATGAGAAGTTTGAGGATCTCAAACTCCCGGGGGGTCAGGCTCACCGGGTCCCCGTCCAGGGTGACCGCCTTGGTCCGGTCGTCCAGGGAGATGCCCCCGATGGTCAGGGCGGTGGGCTTCACCGTGCCGCCTCCCAGCTGGAGGTATCGCCGCAGCTGGGACTTCACCCGGGCCAGGACCTCCACGGGGTTGAAGGGCTTGGTGATGTAGTCGTCCGCCCCGGCGTTGAGGCCCAGGATCTTGTCGGTGTCCTCACTTTTGGCGGTGAGGAGGATCACCGGCACGTTGGACTGTTCCCGCAGCTTGGTCATGGCGGTGATGCCGTCCATGTTGGGCATCATGATGTCCAAGAGGACCAGGTGGATGTCCTGGGTCTCCAGGACCCGCAGGGCCTCCTTGCCGTCGTAGGCGGGGAAGACCTGGTAGCCCCCGGTGGTCAGGTAGATGGTCAGGGCGGAGACGATGTCTTTTTCGTCGTCGCAAACCAGGATGTTATACATATCGTCACCTCCTGTCATTATGATATCGGAAGGGGGATTAAGAAACAATGAGGGGAAAGATTAAGTTTTTCTTAAGAATGACAACAGCCCCCGGTTGGGGGCTGTGCAGGGGCCCCTCATCAGTCACCTGCGGGGGCGGATGAGAGGATTTTTGGTGCGTCGGCAGATATCCTGGCAGACAGGATCATAACGTTGTATGCCAACGGAGAGCCTCCCTTGTGCAAAGGGAGGTGCCGAGCGAATGCGAGGCGGAGGGATTGTCCTGGGAAGCGTTACGAATTCGTATTTGCTTTCGGTAGAAACGGACCGTTCTTCCGCACAATCCCTCAGTCACGGCTGCGCCGTGCCAGCTCCCTTTGCACAAGGGAGCCTTTCCTGATTCTGTAACAAATCCTGTTACACCCCATACTCCTCCGCCAGCTTCTTGAACTTCACCAGAGCCCGCTGGATCTGCTCGGTGGGCACGCAGTAGGAGATGCGCACATGGCCGGGGCAGCCGAAGCTGTCGCCGGGGACCAGCACCAGGTCATACTTCTTGGCCCGTTCGCAGAAGGCCTTGGCGTCAGGCTCCAGGGTGCGGGGGAAGAGGTAGAAGGCGCCGTCGGGCTGGGCGCAGGTGTAGCCCATCTCCCGGAGGGCATCCAGGAGGATGTCCCGGTTGCGCTTGTAGATGGAGATGTCTGCGGTCTGACCGGCGCAGCGAGCGGCCACCAACTGGAAGAGGGTGGGGGCGCAGACATAGCCCAGGGCGCGGCCTGCACCGGCAATGGCGGCGTAGACCAGACCGAAGTCCTCCACCTCGGAAGGCACCAGCACGTAGCCGATGCGCTGACCGGGCAGGGACAGGGACTTACTATAGGAGTAGCACACCAGGGTGTTGGCGTAGTAGCTGGGCACCCAGGGCAGGGGCTCCTGAGCGTAGACGATCTCCCGGTAGGGCTTGTCGGAGATCAGGTAGATGGTGTGGCCGTACTCTCTGGACTTTTCCTCCAGGACCTGGGCCAGCTTCTGGATGGTGGCCTGGGAGTAGACCACGCCGGTGGGGTTGTTGGGGGTGTTGATGAGGACGGCCTTGGTGTTGGGGTTCAGAGCGGCCTCGAAGGCGGCAAAGTCGATCTGGAAATCTTCAATGTCGGCGGGGACGGCCACCAGCTTGCCCCCGGCGGACTCCACAAAGACCTTGTATTCCGGGAAGTAGGGGGCGAAGGCGATGAACTCATCCCCCTCGCAGCCCATGGCGGACAGGCAGCAGCACAGGGCGGCGGCAGCGCCCACGGTGAGGTAGAGGTTATCCTTGCCGTAGCTGGTGCCGTAGCTGGCGTTCAACTGGTCGGCCAGGGTCTGGCGCACGTCGGGTGCACCTTGGGCGGGGGTGTAGCCGTGGAGGACCACGGGGTCCACCTCATCCACCAGCTGGCGGATGGCGTCAGCCACGGAATCGGGAGCGGGTACGCTGGGGTTACCGATGGAGAAGTCGTCCACGTTTTCGGGGCCCACGATGGCGGCCCGGGCCTGGGCAAAGGCGAAGGCCTCGCGGATCTCGGAGCGGGCGGTGCCAAGGCCCACCATGCGGTCGGATAATCTTGCCATATGTATGTCCTCCGTTTCGGGGTAAAATTCTGGGACTCATTATAACATAATTCTCATGGGAGGACAATGGGGGAGGGGAATGCAGGGATGGTTCCCTGCATTCCATATCGCAGGCTGCGTTCGCCCGCGGGCGGCTGATAGCCGCCCCTACATTTGGGTACCATCCGGACGGGCGATGTAGGGGCGGATAGTATCCGCCCGCCCTGCCTTGCAGGTCACCGCTGCGTTGCCGTAGAGAAAACCCGAAATTAGCACTTGACAAACGAGAGTGCTAACGTTTACAATTTAGACACACATTTAGCAAGTTTTGTTCATAAACTTTCGCTATGATGTCCCCAGTGAATCGGAGATGACCGGGAAGAAAATCAGCACTCGCAGGCTGTGAGTGAAAATCCCCTCGACCCGGCTTCCCCGAGGATACCCCAACGAACTACCTCCTCTTCTTTGATTTTACTCTCTTCTTAACTCCTCTCTTTTCTCTATCCTTTCTAAGGAACCCCCTGGTGAGGGCGTCGGGACTGACCCGGCGCCCTTTCCTACCGGGGAGAGGAGTCCAGCTACCTATATTATCTTCCGAAAGGAGTGTCCCCTTATGAACGCAGAAAAGCTGACTCAGAAATCCGCAGAAGCCATCCGAACCTCCCAGGCCCTGGCCCAGGAGTACGGCAACCCCCAGATCGAACAGATTCACCTCCTGTGCGCCCTGCTGGCCGACGAGGCCGGGCTCATTCCCCAGCTCCTGGCGGGCATGGGGATCACCCTGCCCTCCTTCCTGGCCGCCGCCAAGGACCTGCTGGACCGCCAGCCCAAGGTGACCACCAGCGGACGGGAGGCCGGAAAGGTCTATATTTCCAACGACACCGACAAGGCCCTGAACCGGGCCGAGCAGGTGGCCGGGGAGATGAAGGACGAATTCATCTCCGTGGAGCACCTCTTCCTGGGTCTGCTGGACACGGCAGACCGCGGCCTGGGCAAGATCTTCTCTGACTACCGCATCACCCGGGAGGGTGCCCTTCAGGCTTTGACCTCTGTCCGGGGCAACCAGCGGGTCACCTCGGATAACCCCGAGGAGACCTACGACGCCCTGAAAAAGTACGGCTCCGACCTGGTGGAGCGGGCCCGGCAGAACAAGCTGGACCCGGTCATCGGCCGGGACGACGAGATCCGCAACGTCATCCGCATCCTCTCCCGCAAGACCAAGAACAACCCCTGCCTCATCGGTGAACCGGGCGTGGGCAAAACGGCCATCGCCGAGGGACTGGCACAGCGCATCGTGCGTGGTGA
>JAFXCU010000221.1 GCA_017521345.1 Ruminiclostridium sp.
CGGTGATCTCCTCGTTAAGAGGTACGATCACTTCGCCAGTACGGGGATCTACGATCTCCTCTGCGCTGGTGCGGCCAAGGAGCCTGTCTGCCAAAGGCTCAATGATCTCTTTGCCGTTGGCAATGTCGGTAATGGTGGTACCGCGGACGGCATTGAGGTGGCTGAGATCAGCGAGAACGGTCAGGTCATCGAGACCTTCGACGAGCGCGTCCACGGCCGTTATCCTACCGAGGATATCGTGGATCCCGTCACCGGCGAGGTGCTGTTCACCAAGGACACCATGCTGCGCAAGGATGATGCCAAGACTCTGGTGGAGCATGGCATCCACGCGGTCAAGATCCGCTCCGTGCTGACCTGCCGTGCCCGCAGCGGCGTGTGTTCCAAGTGCTACGGCATCAACCTGGCCATCGGCGAGCCCGTCGGTGCCGGTGAGGCCGTCGGCATCATCGCCGCCCAGTCCATCAGCGAGCCCGGCACCCAGCTGACCATGCGTACCTTCCACACCGGCGGCGTCGCCGGCGGCGACATCACCCAGGGTCTGCCCCGCGTTGAGGAGCTGTTCGAGGCCCGCAAGCCCAAGAAGATGGCCCAGCTGGCTGAGATCGCCGGCCGCGTGACCATCGAGGAGACCAAGCGCAACGTCATGTGCAACCTGACCATCACTGCTGACGACGGCGAAGTGGTCACCTACGCCCTGCCTTATGCCGCCGGCATCAAGGTGAAGGATGGCGATGTGGTGCCCAAGGGTCTGGAGCTGACCGAGGGTGCGCTGTCTCCCCACGACGTGCTGCGGATCCGCGGCCTGTCCGACTGTCACAACTATCTGATCCGCGAGGTTCAGAAGGTGTACCGTCAGCAGGGTGTTGATACCAACGATAAGCATATCGAGGTTATCGTCAGCCAGATGATGCGCAAGGTACGTGTGGAGGACGCGGGCGATTCCGACCTGCTGTCCGGTGCCACCATCGACATCATCGAGTTCCTGGATGCAGAAGAGGCGGTCAAGGCCCGTATTGAGGCCGGTGAGACGAACGAGATGGGTGAGGAGCTGCGTCTGCCCACGTGTACCCGCATCCTGATGGGTATTACC
The DNA here is from genome assembly GCA_017521345.1 of Ruminiclostridium sp. The sequence goes on from JAFXCU010000221.1 coordinate 1,091, forward strand.
AAGGCATCTCTGGCCACCGAGTCCTTCCTGTCGGCTGCTTCCTTCCAGGAGACCACCAAGGTTCTGACCGAAGCCGCGATCAAGGGTAAGGTGGACCACCTGCTGGGCCTGAAGGAGAACGTTATCATCGGTAAGCTGATCCCCGCCGGCTCTGGCCTCAGCCAGTACCGACAGGCCAACAAGATCGACGACGAGGGTAACCTGGTGGTCGAGTCTGCTGGCGGCATTATTGCCAACATGCTGGAAGAGGACGGCGATGAAGACGATGGTCTCCTCTTTGAGGAGGGCGAGATCCAGTTGGAATCTGCTTCTCCCGTTGAGGAAGCGGATGAGTCTTTGATTTGATCCCGTATCTTTGATATGAAAAGAGGAGCCGCCTATTTGGCGGCTCCTCTTTGGTTTATGTATTGTAATGCATAGGAAAATGCCAAAAGGCGAGACAGGGATGGGGCTGTCTCACCTTTTGGCATGGTTTAGAGAATAAAGGATGGGAGAAAAGAAAATTGTCAGATTACGTCAGCCAGGACCAGGCCCAGGGTGACAAAGGTGGCCAGCAGCGCGAAGGAGAACAGCAGGAAGCCGGCGTTGAACTTCTTCTCCTGGCTCTCGCTGGAGGAGGGGGGGACCAGGTTGGCCTTGCGCAGAGCGGTGACCACGGGTTTGTAAAGCAACAGGGTCACGGCCATGTTCATGCCGCCCTTAGCCAGGTTGAAGGGGAAGAAGATGGGCAGCAGCATTCCAGCCACGGCCTCGCGGGGCATGCCCATGTACAGGGGGGTGATCAGGTAGTTCCACAGCAGCATCACACAGACCAGAGTGACTACACCGCAGGCCAGGCCGATGACAGCGCCCTGCTTGGTGTGCCAGCGCTTGTAGACATAGCAAGCAGTGCAGCAGAAGGAACAGGTAGCCAGAACGTTCATCAGGAAGCCGTAAAGGAAGGTATGGCTGATGGTGATCATTTCGATAAAGGCAACCAGGATGGAGATCAAGGCAGCGGCCAGGGGGCCATAGGTAAAGCCGCCGATACAGATGATAACATCCTTGAAGTCAAAGTCCAGGAAGCCGTTGACGCTGGGCAGGTTCTTGGACAGGAGCATCACCACATACGCGATGCAGGAGAGCATGGCCAGAGAGACCAGTTTTCTGGTGTTCATACGGCTGTTGGCTTTGGGGTTAGCGTCGGGAATCGTGGAAACGGACATAAAAAACACTCCTTTTTGAAAGTTCAACATCTGAAAAGCCTATGCCTTCCAGGTGCATAAACAATCAAAAGGAGGTGCGCGAATTGTTTAACACACATCTTCTTCCATCCGGACTATAACCGTTGGTCTCGGAGTTTCACCGAGTCAGCGAGCCGATAACGGCTCGGTCGCGGACTATACCGCCAGTGGGGAATTTCACCCCGCCCTGAAGACATTGGATTCAGTTGTTGTCTTCATTATAGCAGAGAAGATGAAAAATGCAACCCCTTGATGAAAAAAATGCATAGAATTGTTCATTTGCACAAAAAGTTATCCTCGAATTTGAAAGATAGAGGAAATTCCCCGCGAAAACAGAGTCTGTGAGGTGCTTTCGCGGGGGAGGAAAGGGGTCAGCTTACTTCGATGGCGTCAACGGGGCAGCTCTCGGCGGCTTCCTGGATCATGGGGGCCAGCTCCGGGTAGATCTC